>JAPLFH010000046.1 GCA_026390815.1 Ignavibacteriales bacterium
CCGCAGCTAACGCATTAAGTATTCCACCTGGGGAGTACGATCGCAAGGTTGAAACTCAAAGGAATTGACGGGGGCCCGCACAAGCAGTGGAGCATGTGGTTTAATTCGATGCAACGCGAAGAACCTTACCTAGGCTTGAAAAGCAAGTGATAGGGTGTGAAAGCACTCCTCCAGCAATGGCACTTGTACAGGTGCTGCATGGCTGTCGTCAGCTCGTGCCGTGAGGTGTTGGGTTAAGTCCCGCAACGAGCGCAACCCTTACTATTAGTTGCCATCAGGTTAAGCTGGGCACTCTAATAGGACTGCCTACGCAAGTAGTGAGGAAGGTGGGGATGACGTCAAGTCCGCATGGCCCTTACGCCTAGGGCCACACACGTGCTACAATGGATGCAACAATGGGTTGCCAAACCGCAAGGTGGAGCCAATCCCTTAAATGTATCCTCAGTTCGGATTGGAGTCTGAAACTCGACTCCATGAAGTCGGAATTGCTAGTAATCGCGCATCAGCACGGCGCGGTGAATACGTTCCCGGGCCTTGTACACACCGCCCGTCAAGCCATGGAAGCCAGGGGTACCCAAAGTCAGTGTTCTAACCGTAAGGAGGAAGCTGCCTAAGGTAAAACTGGTGACTGGGGCTAAGTCGTAACAAGGTAGCCGTACCGGAAGGTGCGGCTGGATCACCTCCTTTCTAAAGAGTAATCAAACTATTACTGATACTTTTACACTCACTTTTCTTTTTAAAACCTGACTAACAGAAATGCAATCAGGTTTTTTAATGTTCCTTGAAAAGGTGATTTAGACCTGGGCCTGTAGCTCAGTTGGTTAGAGCGCACGCCTGATAAGCGTGAGGTCAGTAGTTCAATTCTACTCAGGCCCACTTTAGGGTGTGCATCTATGGTGATTTAAGATAACCACCCAGAATTAATTCTGGGGCTATAGCTCAATTGGGAGAGCGCCGCCCTTGCAAGGCGGAGGTTAACGGTTCGATCCCGTTTAGCTCCACTATAATCGCTTTATGCGAATAATTGTTCTTTGAAAAGTTGAAAGAGTAAAAACTAGTTTCTTTTGAAATGATGTTTTACTAGCCATAATAGAACCTAAATATCTGTGTATAAAAATATATTTTTTGGTTAAGTTATTAAGGGCATACGGTGGATGCCTTGGTACAAGAAGTCGACGAAGGACGCGGTTACCTGCGATAAGTCACGGATAGGTGGAAGCAACCTAAGACCCGTGAATTTCCGAATGGGGCAACCCATCCAGAGTAATGTCTGGATATCTACATCTCAATCAATAGGATGTAAGAAGGCAACCCAGTGAATTGAAACATCTCAGTAGCTGGAGGAAGATAAAACAATAGTGATTTCCTAAGTAGTGGCGAGCGAAAGGGAAACAGCCTAAACCGTCTAACATGTTAAAGGCAGTAACCGTTGTGTTAGCGGTGTTGTGGGACGTTCAAGATCGAATTACTGTAGATCAAAGAGTAAAAAATTACATTATTAGCCGAATGTTCTGGAAAGTTCAACCATAGAAGGTGATAGTCCTGTAGACGAAAATAATGTAACTCTTAGAACTGTTCCCAAGTACCACGAGATAAGTGGAAGCTTGTGGGAATCCGGGAGAACCATCTCCTAAGGCTAAATACTCTCTTGTAACCGATAGTGAAGCAGTACCGTGAGGGAAAGGTGAAAAGTACTCCTAACAGGAGGGTGAAATAGTACCTGAAACCGTATGCTTACAAACGGTTGGAGTCTCGATTCGTCGGGATGACAGCGTGCCTTTTGTATAATGAGCCAACGAGTTACTCGTACGTTGCAAGGTTAACCCCGTTACGGGGGCAGCCGAAGCGAAAGCGAGTCCGAAATGGGCGTTTTTAGTAACGTGCGGTAGACGCGAAACCGGGTGATCTACCCTTGTCCAGGATGAAGTGAGGGTAAAACCTCATGGAGGTCCGAACTAGTGTGGGTTGAAAACCGCTTGGATGAGGTGAGGGTAGGAGCGAAAGACCAATCAAACTCGGAGATAGCTCGTATTCCCCGAAATAGCTTTAGGGCTAGCCTCGAGTAAAAGTATGCAGGAGGTAGAGCACTGATTGGGCTAGGGCTGTCACAACGGTACCAAACCCAGACAAACTCCGAATTCCTGTCATATGTTTCTCGGGAGTCAGGCAGTGGGAGATAAGTTTCATTGCCGAGAGGAGAACAATCCAGACCATCAACTAAGGTCCCCAAATAGTAGTTAACAGAAAAAGGATGTTAAGTTGCTTAGACAACTAGGATGTTGGCTTAGAAGCAGCCATTCATTTAAAGAGTGCGTAATAGCTCACTAGTCAAGCGACTCAGCGTCGACAATTATCGGGACTAAACTACTTACCGAAGTTATGGATTCCGATTTATCGGAATGGTAGGGGAACATTGTATTTGCATCGAAGGCGTATTGTGAGATATGCTGGAGCGGATAGAAAAGCAAATGTTGGCATAAGTAACGATAAGATAGATGAAAAATCTATCCACCGAAAATCTAAGGTTTCCTGAGCAACGTTAATCGTCTCAGGGTTAGTCGATTCCTAAGCCGAGGCTGAAAGGCGTAGGTGATGGAAAACAGGTTAATATTCCTGTACCTGGTAAGTTTCGTTTGACTTTAAGGAGAGACGCAGTAGTGAAAGGTCGGCCACCTGTTGGATTAGGTGGTCTAAGTGCGTAGGTGGAGAAAGCAGGCAAATCCACTTTCTCTTAACACCGAGACACGAATGGGAGTCCCTAGGACACAAACCGACCCTAAGCAGACTGCCGAGAAAATCTTCGTAAAGGAGATGCTTATCAGATCGTACCGTAAACCGACACAGGTAGATGGGATGAATATTCTAAGGTGCTCGAGTGAGCCGTGGTTAAGGAACTCGGCAAATTAACCCCGTAACTTCGGGATAAGGGGTGCCTCTAAAGGTAAGGGAATTTACTTCCCAAGCTAGAGGAGGCCGCAGTGAAATGGCCCAAGCGACTGTTTAACAAAAACACATGTCTATGCGAAGTCAATCAAGACGATGTATATGGACTGACACCTGCCCGGTGCTGGAAGGTTAAGAGGAGAGGTCAGCGCAAGCGAAGCTTTGAATCGAAGCCCCAGTAAACGGCGGCCGTAACTATAACGGTCCTAAGGTAGCGAAATTCCTTGTCGGGTAAGTTCCGACCTGCACGAATGGTGTAACGATTTGGGCTCTGTCTCAACCACGGGCTCGGTGAAATTGTGGTACCGGTGAAGACGCCGGTTACCCGCATATGGACGGAAAGACCCCGTGCACCTTTACTGCACCCTAGCATTGGGTTCGAATAAGGCATGTGTAGGATAGGTGGGAGACTTCGAAGCCGGGGCGCTAGCTTCGGTGGAGTCAACGGTGAAATACCACCCTTGTTTTATTTGGATTCTAACCTCTGCCCTTGAATCAGGGTAAGGAACAGTGTTAGGCGGGTAGTTTGACTGGGGCGGTCGCCTCCAAAAATGTAACGGAGGCTCTCAAAGGTTCCCTCAGCACGGTTGGTAATCGTGCGGCGAGTGTAAAGGCAAAAGGGAGCTTAACTGCGAGACATACAGGTCAAGCAGGTGCGAAAGCAGGACTTAGTGATCCGACGACTTCGAGTGGAAGAGTCGTCGCTCAAAGGATAAAAGGTACGCCGGGGATAACAGGCTGATCTTGCCCAAGAGTTCATATCGACGGCAAGGTTTGGCACCTCGATGTCGGCTCATCGCATCCTGGGGCTGAAGAAGGTCCCAAGGGTTTGGCTGTTCGCCAATTAAAGCGGTACGTGAGCTGGGTTCAGAACGTCGTGAGACAGTTCGGTCCCTATCCTATGCGGGCGAGATGAAGTATCCCTGTCGCAAGACACTAAAGACTCCTCGGAGATTACGAGGTTGATAGGCTGCAGGTGTAAGTTCAGTAATGCATTTAGCCAAGCAGTACTAATAGGTCGTGCGACTTAATCAATATATTTTTATGTTCAGATATTTAATTTGTTATGGCGCTCTTTCAACTTTCTTTTTTAAAGTTTACAGATTTTTCTGGTGACTATAGCTAGGGTGTTACACCTCTTCCCATTCCGAACAGAGTAGTTAAGCCCCTATGCGCCGATGGTACTGCTCGGGTAACTGTGTGGGAGAGTAGGTCGTTGCCAGATTTTATTTTAATCCCGATCTTTGATCGGGATTTTTTATTTTAAATCATCTCTCAGTTTTTCTCTTTAATCATCCTTAAAAATTTCTTATTGACAAAAGACTTAGAAATGCTTAGATTCCAATTGGAATTTGTAATTGGAGTTTTCCCGCAAAGAATAAGGCGGGTGCTTTTTACAGGATAAGAAGAATGGAATATCTTTCTATGCAAGAAATTATTTCTATGAAAGAAGATATAAAACATGAAATGGAATTATTGCTTTCTAATAAGGCGATAGTTCTAAAACCTAACTCACTGCAATGGATGTTCTTTAGCGATTGTATAAACAAATTATTTAATTCCAATCATCCTTCCAAATTCATTTCCTTAAATAATTCCAATAAGGCACAATTAAAATTTGAAACTGAAGACAAGCTGAGAAAATTTTATTTGAGACCGGGTAGAAAAATAAATTTTGTTTTTCAGATGATTCATAAAAAAGATTTAAAAAAAATATTTTTTGATGAAGATGATTCTTATCCTGATATTGGCGGATATTCTATCCTTGTGCGTGATACTTCAAAAGAAAATTCTTCAAATAATATTCTGACTGAAAAAGATGTTAAAGATTATATTGAACGTGTTGTTACTGAAGCGATAGAAACTGAATTTAAATCATATATGATGCTGCCCAACATTATTCCTGATATTATAATTGATAAATGGTTTATTCCTGATAGCCCTGCTGTAAAAGAAATAATGCATGTTGTGCTTAGGCATAAAGAAAGAGGATGGACACTTTCTAATCCTATGAATCCATCTTCAAAAAGAATTATTGATATGAAAGTAAGAAAAACAGAGAAAGGAGAAGTTTTTGTTTCAACAATTGAGTATTGGTATTTACGCTGGTGGGATACAAATAAAAAAGCCTATACTTTTCCTTACAGGGAAACAAACAGGCAGCAATATGTTTTAAGAAAGCACGAAGGTATGTGGAAAGTTTATGAAACTATAAGACCACAACCAAGAACATCAATTCCTCATAGAAGGAAGTATTATTGAGAAGGAGTTTACATAATGATTTTTATCGGAAATAGCTTGATTATAATAACTTAGAGACACTGTTCTTTTTCAAGTTATTTCAAATTCATTATTTTATAATAACTTACCGTTGTTTTCATAAATTTCGAAAAGTGATTTTCGAAAATTTTTATTTTTGCCCTTGCGTGTTAATTGTAAATTATTATAAATTAACGTTCTAATAATAGCATACCTCCTCTTCGAGAATACTTTTCGCAAACGGGGCATATTTTAGTTTTACCATTCTAATTAATTCCTATTTCCTTCAAAGAAATTGACAATAAATTTCGCAAGCGGCTGCCCAAAATATACACTCAATTAATTTTCGAAGGATTATTTTATTGGCAAATCATTTACTAAAGAGAAATTGAACATTTGGTAGTTGGTTATTTTTCTTTGTAATTTTCATCCTAATAATAAACGGGTTTTCTATGGGAACTCAACAGCTTTTATATATTGTACTTGCTGTTATTATAATAGCAATAGCTATTTTAACTGGAATGAATTATTACAAAAGTTGGGCTTCACAGTCCAACCGCGATAAATTATATAACCATATTAATTACCTTTCTTATGAAGCAATGGCACATTCTAAAAAAGTTAGGCAAATGGGCGGTGGGCAGGGAAGTTTTAGTGGTTGGAAAATAAATTCTAAACTTCTAAAAACACCGGATGGCAAATTTACTGTTACTATTAAAGCAGCAAGAATAGATTTTAATGCTCTGGGTGTAGAAAAAGGATATGATGGAAAAAATCCTGTTAGAGTATCTGCCCGAGTACAAGGAACCAAAATTACTCCAAGAATTTGGAATTGATAAATGCAAAATTATTTATGAAAGAAACTGACAATAAATTTATTACCAGCCTGGTTGAGTCTTCTAAAAAAGGAAGCAGAAATGCTTTTATGCAACTTGTTGAAATAAATCTTGGAAATATTTATCTGCTTTGTTTAAGAATGTTGGCTGATTCTAAATTAGCGGAAAATCTAACCAAAGAAGTTTTTTTATTATCTTGGAAAAACATTAAGCAAGTAAGAACTGATACTTCATTTGCAAAGTGGTTGCACGGTTTTGCTGTATTTACAATTCTTCAAAATTTCAGAAAAAAGAATTCAGAATTATCTAAGGCATCAGAAATTCAGAATATGGGTCGAAAAATTTCAGCAAGTTCAAATTCTCTGGAAAGAATTATTTACCAACTGGATGAGATGGAAAGGATGATTTTTATATTACATGATATTGAGAATTATTCGGTTGAAGAAATAGCTGATTTGTTTGAAAATATTTCTGTAAATGATATTAAATCCTACCTATTTGTTGCCAGAAATTATTTAGTAGAGGAATTGAAGAAATGAATTGCTTTGAAATAACACCTCTGCTTCTTGATTATTTTGATAATCTAATATCTGAAGAACAAAAAAAAGAAATTGAAAACCATGTAAAGGATTGCATTAAATGTTCAAAGGATTTTAAAATTTTTACGGACTTTTTTTCTCAAATTGAATCCCTTCCCCAAAGCGTTCAGCCACCAAAAGGAATTCTGGATCAGATATTCAATGAAATTAATAATGAATCAGAACTAAAAGATAATAATTCAAATGCGGTTTTAAGCAAAAATAAACTTAGGAAAATTAAAAAACAGCAACGATTGTTGGAGGAAAAAGAAAAAGCTGATCATAGTAAAATTAAAAAACTTCCGCTGGATCTATTAGAAAAACCAATAAATGAAATAAATTTTAAATCTCGATTTTCCAAAAAGAAAATTTTAGTCATTCTTCCTCTGCTTATTGCAATATTAGTAATTTGTTTGTACTTGTACACCTCACTTCAAGAAAATTATCCGTGGGAAATAATTAAATCGGAAGGAAGTTATGTTATTCAGAATCGATTAACTGATCAAAAGAAATTTTATCTTGATGATAAATTAATAACACATGATTATTCAAATGTAACTGTTAAAATTGCCGATTTTGGACTGCTCCATATTGATCAGAATTCAATTATTAAATTGATAGATGCACAAAAGGGGGAAAATAGAATAAAATTATTCCAAGGTTCTGTGAGTGCTAATACCTGGACTCAGACGGGGAAATTTTCTATAGAAACACAGAATGCAATTACAACTGAAAATAAAAGCAATTTTAAAATAAATTATTTTGCAGACACAACAACTGTAATTAATGTAATTAGTGGATTTGTTGAGATTAATTCTGGGAATAATGTGTTTATGCTTCCTGAAGGATATACTTTTAAAATACATCAAAATGAAACTGGTATTCCTGTAAACAATAGTTCAACTGGAAATTTAAAAATTGCATTAATAGAATTTGAAAAAAAGCATGATCAGAATTCGTTTAATATCATCCTTAATGAATCAGCTGAGTTTGATGCTCTTACTTTATGGCATATTTTCCCTTTAATTGATGAACACTTGAGAGGTAAATTATTTGATAAACTTAATTCCTTTTATGCTGCTCCAAATGGTGTAACAAAACAAGGAATACTTGAATTAAACAAAGAAATGTTGAAAAAATGGTGGGACGAAATAGCCTGGCAAATTTAATTACTAGAATTAAGTTTAATTAATTTATTTCCTCACCTTTTAATTCTTTTTTAATAGAATCAATCAAAGAATTTTCTTTCCTTCCTGCTAAATCATCCCCATTATTTACTTTTTGTTTAGGCTCGGCAGTTTGTGAAGTATAAAAAGTTTCTGTGGAGCTGTATTCATTATTTAAGGAAATAGTTTTCCCAAAGAATTCACTAAGTCTTTGATCAATAAATTTCTTGTTTTGATTTAACATTATATTAATAGATTCATCACTGCCATGAACGTTAAGTTTATTACTTTCAAGACTGACTAATTGCAAATTAGATAAAGCAGAAGCGACAAGGATTTTTTCATTATTAATTGTTTGAATAAAATTTTTCCATTTGATCGTCAAGTCCATATTATCAGATTTTTTTATTGTAGAGGAAGATTCCGTTAAAGATTGGATCCCTGTTTTAATTAAAACCGGAGTTTCTTTCTTTTCAAGATTATCGGAAGTGTAGAATAAATTGTTGGATTCACTTACGCTATAAGCTGGAACTTTTTTTTTTATTTCTTCCAACTTTTGAATAACATCTTTTATTAAGGAAGATTTTTCCAATCCAATTAAGCTGCAAAGTGCAATCTCAATCTTTAAACGATGATTTTGTGTGTATCTTAATTCTTGTTGTGTTTTGTTTAGGAAATTTAAAATCCTCAGCAAATCACTTTCAGTAAATTTGTTTTTATAGTTGAAATATTTTTCCTTATAGATTTCCGCACTTTCAATAAGATCAGCATTTCCAGAAAGATTAATTGTTAAAATATTTCTAAAATGTTCTATTAAACCATTTAGGAAGTCAATAAAATTCCAACCTTTTTCGTACACCATTTTAGTTACTTCAAATGAAGCTGCGAATTTTTTATCAAGAATTGCATCAGATATTGTAAAGAATGTATCTTCATTAATAAGATTCAGCATATTGGAAAGTGTTTCTGCTTCAATCTCATTACCGCTAAAGGCAATAATCTGATCAAAAATACTTTCAGCATCGCGTAATGCACCATCTGCTTTTTTTGCTATTATAGTAAGCGATTGATCATCAATCTTTATTTTTTCTTCATCTGCAATTTTCTTTAATAATTTCTTAATTGGATTTAATTCAATCCTTCTGAAATCGAAACGCTGGCATCGTGAAATTATTGTTAGCGGTACTTTATGAACATCAGTTGTTGCAAAAATAAAAATCGTGTATTCAGGTGGTTCCTCCAAAGTTTTCAAAAGTGCATTAAATGATTCAGTTGTTAACATATGCACTTCATCAATGATGTAAACTTTATATTTGCCTTTGGTAGGTGCATATTTTACTGATTCTCTAAGCGTACGTATTTCATCTATTCTTCTGTTAGATGCACCATCTATTTCAATAATATCAAGCGATTGGGATGAGTTGAAAGATTTACACATCTCGCATTCATTGCAAGGTTCTGCATCTTTAGGGTGTAAGCAATTCAAAGTTTTTGCAAGAATTCTTGCTGTAGTAGTTTTACCAACTCCACGCGGACCTGCAAAAATATAAGCATGTGCAATTCTATTGTTTTTAATAGCATTTTTTAAAGTAATAGTAATATGCTCCTGACCAATCACCTCTTCAAAAAGTGCCGGTCGCCATTTTCTTGCGGTAACAACATAACTCATATAAACTCAATTTTTTTATGTGATAATAAGTTTATCAAAATTTAATTTTTCTAATAACAACTTGCAGATACTTTCTAGATATTTTTTATCAGTTTCATCAAAAGAATTAAGTGCACAACTATCCAGATCCAATACACCGTAAAGTTTGTCGTTTTTAATCAGCGGTATAACAATTTCTGATTTAGATTCAGAATCGCAGGCAATATGTCCTGGAAATTTTTCAACATCAGGTACAATAACCGTTTGTTTTTCAATTGCTGCTGTTCCGCAAACTCCTTTACCAATCTCAATCTTTGTACAAGCAATTTTCCCCTGGAATGGACCAAGAATTAATTCTCTTCCGGTATAAAGATAAAAACCAACCCAGCTTATTTTATCAAACGTTTGCTTTAAAGCAGCAGTAAAGTTAGAAAGACTTGTTAAAATGTAATCATTCTCATCAATTAAAATTTTCAACTGCGGTATTAAAGCAAGATATTTTTCTTGATCGGATAAATAATTATCAATTATTATTGATTCTGACATTTACTTCTTCAGCTTATTTTTCTTTTTAATCTTTTGTGTTTTTATTGACTCAAAAACAAATGGTAGAGCATCAACAATTTTTTCGATGGAAACAATATTCAAACCTTTTTTAACTTCTTCCTGAATCTCAACTAAATCTTTCTCATTCTCTTTTGGAATAAGAACCGTATTAATTCCCACTCGTTGAGCAGCCAACAATTTTTCATTTAACCCACCAATTGGTAAAACATTTCCGCGGAGAGTTATTTCACCGGTCATTGCAACATTGTTTTTAGCGGCTCTGCCACTAAATGCTGAGTACATTGCCATCGCCATTGTAATTCCTGCTGATGGTCCATCTTTTGGAATTGCACCTTCCGGAAGATGAATATGTATTTCTTTTCCTTTTTGAAAATTTGAATCCAATCCTAATAGTTTAGTATTGGAACGGATATAACTTAGTGCTGCTTGTGCAGATTCCTTCATAACATCACCAAGCTGACCAGTTAAAGACAAGCGTTCCGTACCATTCATTATTGTAGCATCAACATTTAAAATTTCACCGCCAACGCTTGTCCAGGCTAAACCAACCACGCTGCCTATTCGTGCTTCTTGTGTTGTGCGCTGCCTTCTATACTTTGGAACTCCAAGACATTCGGCAACTTTGTTTTCAGTGATCGGATATTCTTTATTCTTTTTACTTTCTTTTCCATTTTTAAGCTGTCTTAATACGATATCCCGCGCAGTTTTTCTGCAAACGGTTGCAATTTCACGTTCCATATTTCGCACACCGGCTTCACGGGTATATTCAGAAATAATTTTGATTACTGATGAATCCTCGAACGAAACATGTTTATCCTGCAATCCATGTGCAACAAGCTGCTTTGGAATGATGTGCCGTTTTGCTATCTGAAGTTTTTCATGTTCCAGGTATCCGGGTAATTCAATTATTTCCATTCTGTCTTGCAACGGAAGAGGGATGTTGTATTTTATATTTGCAGTTGTTATAAACATAACCTGCGATAAATCGTAATCAAGATCAAAGTAATGATCATTAAATGTATGATTCTGCTCAGGATCCAATACTTCAAGCAAAGCTGATGATGGATCGCCGCGAAAATCCATACTCATTTTATCAATTTCATCCATCAGAATAATAGGATTTACCGTTCCAGCTTTTTTCATTGATTGAATTATTTTTCCTGGCAGAGAACCAATATAAGTTCTTCTATGTCCGCGAATTTCTGCTTCATCTCTAACACCGCCAAGACTAATTCTTACAAAATTTCTTCCGATGGCTCTTGCAATAGATTTACCAAGTGAAGTTTTGCCAACTCCCGGAGGTCCGGTAAAACATAAAATTTGTCCTTTCATTTGTTTAACAAGGTTAAGTACGGCAATATGCTCAACTATTCTTTCTTTAGGTTTATCTAAACCATAATGGTCTTCATCCAGAATTTTACGCACGTAATTGATGTCCAGGTTATCGATAGTTTTCTGATACCATGGAACATCTATCAACCACTCAAGATAATTTCTGATAACTGTTGATTCAGGTGACATAGGTGGAGTTTTTTTGAGTTTGTTCAATTCTTCATTGGCTCTGTCTTCAGCATGCTTTGGCATTTTAGCCTTTTTAACCAAGTCCCGCAACCGGATAAATTCTGGTGAGGCTTCATCTTCGTCTCCAAGTTCATCCTGCAAAATTCTAATCTGCTCTTGTATTATAAACTTTCGCTGAGTCTTAGCAATATTTTCTTGTACTTTATGTTCAATTTCCTTTTCCACTTTCAGAATGTCAATTTCCGAATTCAAAATTTTTATTACTTCATAAAGCTGTTCTTTAATTGTAAACTTAGCAAGTATTGTTTGTTTTACTTCAATGTTCTGGGTGATGTTTGCTGCAACATAAAATAATTTCCTATCCGGCTCTTCAATATTGTCATAAGCATTTATTGCTTCTGATGGAATTGTGCGGTTTATCTTTACATACTCTTTAAACAAATGAGTCATTTGTCTAATCAATGCATTCATCTCAACTGCATTTTCTTCCTGTGGTAGAATAATTTCTATCCTTGCCTCAAAGAAATCAGGGTTTTCTGTAAATTCTAAAATTCGTCCCTGAATTATTCCATCAACTAAAATTTTCATTAAACCGTTTGGCAGCTTAAGGATTTGAATAATCTTTGCAACGGTACCTTCGAGAAAAATATCTTCCTTCTTCGGTTCGTCTATATTAGCTCTTTTTTGAGCGGCAAGAAAAATATATTTTGAACTTTCCAGTGCATAGTTTGCTGCTTTTATGGATTGCTCTCTTCCAACAAGGACAGGGAAGATCATATAAGGAAAAATAACGTTATCACGTAGTGGTAGGATTGGTAAATTTTTTGGTACTTCATCTACAAACGAACTATCAATTAATTCTGCTAACTTCGTTTTCTCAACAACTTTCAAATGCCACACTCCATATTTTCAATAAAAAATTTCACTCAAAATATACCAAATAATAGATGAGCTATCAAGGAATGAAGAATTGAAGAGGCGGTTTCTAAAATTGGTAATGAAAAAGTTAAGTTGTTGATAACAATCTGACAATTAAACAATTTTCTGCCATTTAGATTAGAACTAAAGCACCAACCAAATATTTATTATTACTTCCATCATATTGTGTAAATTTGAATAACACTAATTTGGATTAAGAATGATCGATAATGTAATTAAAATTTCTAAAGAAGCCGGAGAGATAATTAAACAGGCATTCAGAACTAACTTTTCAGTTGAATATAAGACTAATGAATCGAATCTTGTAACGGAAATAGATAAAAAATCTGAAAAGCTAATTATTGATTTTATTAAGAAAAAATATCCATCTCACGGAATTCTTGCTGAAGAAACTGGTGGCGATTATTTAAATAAAGAATTTGTTTGGGTTATAGATCCGCTTGATGGCACAACTAATTTTGCACATGGTTTACCAATTTTTTCTGTTTCAATTGGAGTACAGAAGAATGGAAAATCAATTTGCGGAGTTGTTTATGATATAATGAGAGGTGTTTTATATTCAACTGAATTTGGTTCCGGTTCTTTTTGTAATGGACGACGGATGAAAGTGAGCGAGAATGAGAATTTGAGTCACAGCGTTTTGGTAACAGGTTTTCCATATGATATTGCCGAGAATCCTGGAAACGCAATTGATATTTTTGCAACATTTATTAAAAAAAGCAGAGCTATTAGAAGACTTGGATCTGCGGCAATTGATTTTTGTTATGTTGCCGATGGAGTATTTGATGGCTTCTGGGAGGTTAATCTAAATCCTTGGGATATTTGCGCTGGCAGGTTAATTGTTGAAGAAGCTGGCGGTTTGGTATCTGATTTTGCAGGAAATGAAAAAGATATTTTTTGTAAACAAATACTTGCAACTAATGGAAAAGTAAGTAAAAGAATGTTACAAGAATTATCAAATTTTACATAGAAGATATAAATTGTTTTTGTATATAATCAAATAAAGAAAAAGCCATAAATGACATTTTTTTCACCTAAATTTTGGCACCTTGAAATTTTTTGAAGACACACCGCTTTTTAGTATCTTTACCATCAATGTTTAATAAATTTATTATCACTATCGATGGTCCGGCAGGTTCTGGAAAAAGTACAACTGCTAAGCTAATTGCTGCTAAATTAGGTTACACATACCTGGATACCGGGGCTATGTATAGGGCAATAACTTACCTGGCTCTTAAAAAGAATTTAACCGACAATGAAGATGAGATTATTAAATTAGCTGAAAATGTTCGGATTAATTTGAACTTTTCAAATGGAAAAACGATTGTAGTTATTAACGATGAAGATGTGACTGAAGAAATTCGCTCTTTTGAGGTTAATTCCCGTGTAAGTGATGTTAGTTTAATACCGGGAGTAAGAAAAGCATTGGTGAAACTTCAGCGCAAAATTGGAGAAAATACAAATATTGTTGCTGAGGGAAGAGATATTGGAACAGTTGTTTTTCCTGAAGCAGAAGTTAAGATTTTTCTAATTGCTACTTTAGAAGAAAGAGCTAAAAGAAGATTGAAAGAATTTGAACAGAAAGGTGAACGTATCACGATTAAGGAAATTCAGGAAAATTTAAGTAAACGCGATTATATCGATTCGCATCGGGAAGTTAGCCCACTAATGAAAGCTGATGGTGCTTTTGAAGTCGATACTTCTGATTTAACAATTGAAGAACAGGTGAATAAAATATTAAAAATTGCGGAAGTAGTTTCTAATAAAATGAAATCAGTCATCGTAAAAGATGTTTGAAAGATTTTAGTTAATGAAAATTAATATAGATAGTAATGCAGGCTTTTGCTGGGGAGTAGTTAGAGCAATTGATTTTGCAGAAAAAGAGTTAAGCACTGCCAATAAAGTATATTCGCTCGGTGATGTTATTCATAATACGGCAGAAGTAAAAAGATTAAATGATCTTGGTCTTGAAACGATATCGGTTAATGATTTCTCAAAACTTGAAAAGGGAAGTAAGGTTTTAATTAGAGCGCATGGTGAGCCTCCAGCAACCTATAAATTAGCAGCTCAAAATGATTTGGAAATTATTGACGCAACCTGTCCCATTGTTACTAAGGTACAAGAACGGATAAGAAAATTTTATGATAATAATTTTCAGGTTGTAATCTTTGGTAAAAAAGATCACGCAGAAGTTATTGGTTTACGTGGTGTAACTTCTGATAATGCAATTGTTGTTCTTAGTGTTGATGAAGCGTTGGAAAAAGTTGATTTTCAAAAACCAACTGTTCTTTTTTCTCAAACCACAATGGATAGAGAGACATTCCAAAAGATTACTGATGCGTTGAGAGAAAGGATAAAGGAATTGCAGATCGGTTCAATTGAAGAGGAAGCAGTTCAGTTTCATTCGAAGAATACAATTTGCGGACAGGTTTCCGGTCGCGATAAAAAGTTACGAGAATTTGCTAAGGCAAATAATGTTATACTTTTTGTTGCTGGAAAGAAAAGCAGCAATGGAAAAGTTCTTTTTAATATTGCAAAAGAAGAAAATCCGAAGACATATTTTATAGAAGAAGAAAATGATATTCAGTTTGGATGGATTGATGATGCAGACACTGTTGGAGTTACCGGTGCTACTTCAACTCCACAATGGTTAATGATAAAAATAAAAGGATATATTGAAAAGAGATAAGTAATGAAAATTGATTTTGACATAAATAAAACCACTGCATATTGGGTAGAAGGTTCGATAGAAGATTTAGATGTGGCAAAATCACTTTTTAATTCGCAAAAGTTTCTTTATTCATTATTTTTTGGACATTTGGCTTTAGAAAAAATGCTTAAAGCACTATTTGTGAAAATTAATATGGAACATGCACCAATTACTCATTCATTACCGTTGCTCATTGAAAAAAATAAATTAATAATTCCTGAAGTGTTTAAAATTAAACTCGTTGAGTTTATGGATTCTATATTGAAGGTAGGTATCCAATCGATAGGAAGAAGCACTTTGAAAAATGTGATGAAAAATTTACAAAACAAAAACTTGAAGAGATAAAAGAAGTCCATCAATGGTTGAAAGCTCAATTATAAATATTGTTAAAAAATACAAAGATCAGCTTAATAAAAAAGGCGTTGAAGTTAATAAGATATTACTTTATGGTTCTTATGCAAAACATGTCAATTCTAAAGAGAGCGATATTGATGTGGCAGTTATCTCAGATAATTTCGGTATTGATCCTATTGATGAAGGAATGATGCTTTTTAGAATTGCCGGCGAAATCGATTTAAGAATAGAACCTGTTGCTTTTTCAAGGAAATCATTTGAAGAAGATAATTGGTTACCATTAATTTATGAAATAAAAAAAACTGGAATTGAGGTTAATTAAAGTCATCTTAATAACGAATGTTTAACTAAACACTTTTGCTTCAACTAATTTCTGATGACTAATTAGTGAAAAGCAGGTAATTATTTTTTGGAGGCATAATGTCTGAAGAGACAAACGAACGAGTTGAAGTCGTTCAAGTTCCAAGTAAAGGGGTAGAAAAGTATCTAAACTCAGATGAATATTCTGTTGAAGAATTAGAGCTTTTAACTAAACTGTATTCACAATCCTTTAAAGATGTAAAGGAAGGTGAAATTATTAAAGGTAAGATCGTCGGCATTCAAGGAGATAATGTAATTCTTGATGTTGGTTTCAAATCGGAAGGAACTATTCCTAAGAACGAATTTTTTGCTGGTGAAGAAATTAAAATTGGTTCTGACGTAGAAATAGTTATTGAAAGCGTTGAAGACGGCGAAGGAAATCTTGTCCTTAGTAAAAAGAGAGCTGATTTCTTAAGGATCTGGAATAAAGTAGTTAATGCTTACGATACCGGCGAAATTATGCAGGGAAAAATTCTTAAGAGAATTAAAGGCGGAATGGTTGTTGACTTAATGGGTATTGAAGCATTCTTACCTGGTTCTCAAATAGATATTCGCCCTGTACGCGATTTTGATGCTTTCGTTGGTCAAACAATGGATTTCAAAGTTGTTAAGATCAATATTCCTACTGAAAATGTTGTAGTATCTCATAAAGTTCTTATCGAAGAAGAAATTTCTGATCAAAGAAAAGCAATTCTTGATAGCCTTGAGAAAGGACAAATCCTTGAAGGTATTGTTAAAGCAATTACCGATTTTGGCGTGTTCGTGGATCTTGGCGGCGTTGATGGATTAATTCACATTACCGATTTAAGCTGGGGAAGAATTAATCATCCAAGTGAAGTTGTTAAGCTTGATGAAAAGATAAAAGTTGTTGTAACAGATTTCGATATGGAAAAGAAAAGAATTTCTCTTTCACTTAAACAACTTCTTCCTCATCCATGGGATAGTATTGATGTTAAATATAAAGTTGGTGATAAAGTTGCTGGTCGTGTTGTATCGCTTACAGATTATGGCGCTTTCATAGAAATTGAAAAAGGTATTGAAGGCTTAATCCACATTTCTGAAATGAGCTGGACACTTCATATTAAACATCCATCTCAGTTTGTTTCTATGGGACAGATTGTTGAAGCAATAATTTTAAGTCTTGATAAAGATGACAAGAAAATTTCACTTGGTATGAAGCAATTGGTTCCAGATCCTTGGACAGAACTTATGCAGAAATATCCGGTTGGAACTAAGCATACCGGCATTGCCAGAAACCTAACTAACTTCGGAGTTTTTGTTGAACTTGAACCAGGTGTTGATGGATTGGTTCATATTTCTGATTTATCTTGGACAAAGAAAATTCGTCATCCCGGAGAAGTTGTAAAGAAAGGTGAAAAAATAGATGTTGTTGTTCTTGGTGTTGATACCGACCAGAGAAAAATTTCTTTGGGTCATAAACAAATCCAGGATAATCCTTGGGACGTTTTTGAAAGAAACTATGCCGTTGGAACAATTGCTGAAGGTAAAGTTGTAAGGATAATTGAGAAAGGGTTGATTGCAGAACTTCCATCTAAAGTTGATGGTTTTGTTCCTGTTACCCAACTTTCAACTTCAAAAATCAAAAATATTTCTTATTGTTTCCCTGTCGATTCAGAACTTCCATTGAAGGTTGTTGAGTTCGATAAAGAAAACAAAAAGATTGTTCTTAGTGCAGTCGGCGCATTGAAAGAAAAATCGAATGACGAAATAAAAGAATACATTGCTAAACACAAATTAGAAAAAGTTTCTATTGATGACATTAGAAACGCAAGTGCAGATACTGTTGATTCATCGGGTTTTCCAAATTATGAAACACCTGACGAACCCTTAGTTTCAAATCCTTCTGCACCAACTGTGTAAGCTGATTTTTTTATCAGTAGTTTATAGAAATGCCATCCTGAATTTTTCGGGATGGCTTTCTTATATTTAGATAGTTATTTATTGAAAGATTAATGCATGCAAAGTAAAGTTGCGTTTTACACTTTGGGTTGTAAGTTAAATTACTCAGAGACTTCAACAATAGGAAATCTTTTTCTAAACAAGGGATTTGACGTAGTTGAATTTACAGAACAAGCTGACGTTTATGTTATAAATACATGTTCTGTAACTGATAATACTGATAGAGAATGCCGTCAGATTGTGCGCCGGGCTTTAAGAAAAAATCCTGAAGCATTTATAGCGGTTACAGGTTGTTATGCACAGTTAAAACCGGAAGAAATTGCAAAGATTAATGGCGTAGATGTTGTTCTTGGCAGTAACGAAAAATTCAAGCTCTTTGATTTTGTAGATAATTTTGGCAAGAAAGAATTATCTTGTATTTATGTTTCACCAACCGAGCAGCTTACTGATATTAATCCAGCTTCATCAACAGATGCTGACAGCAGAACAAGAGCGTTCCTTAAAATCCAGGATGGATGTGATTATAAATGTTCCTTCTGTACAATTCCTTTAGCAAGAGGTAAAAGTAGAAGTTTAACACAGGAACAGGTTATAACAAATTTTACAAAACTCATTGATGAAGACTACAAAGAAATTATTCTTACCGGAGTAAATGTTGGTGATTATGGTAAAATGAATGGCACTGATTTATTCTCGCTTTTAAAAACAATAAACGAAATTCCCGGTAAGTTCAGGATAAGAATTAGCTCCATCGAGCCAAATCTTTTAACAGATGAAATCATTCAGCTTACAATTGAAAATGGAAAGATGTGTAAGCATTTTCATATTCCTCTCCAAAGCGGCAGTGCTAAAATCCTTAAGCTTATGCAAAGAAGATATACAAAGAGCGATTATGAAAAATTAATTTCCAAGTTGGCAACCCAAATTGCAGGCGTCGGAATTGGTGTTGATGTTATTGTTGGCTTTCCTGGTGAAACCGAAAATGATTTTTTAGAAACTTATAACTTTTTAAATGAATTACCCATTTCCTACCTGCACGTTTTTACTTATTCCGAAAGACCGAATACTAAAGCAATTGATTTACCTGGGAAGGTTGAATTTGCAGAACGGAAAAGAAGAAACAATATGCTACGTATCCTTAGTGAGAAAAAGAAGAATGAGTTTTATAGGCGAATGATCGGGAATGATGTGGAAATATTATTTGAACACGAAAATCATAATGGATTTATGAAAGGTTTTGCTTCCAACTATGTTCGTGTACAGAGTAAATATGATGAAACAAAAATAAACCAGTTTACTAAAGCAAAGATAGTAAATGTAGTTGATAATATTTGTTCAGTAGAAATTTTGTAGATAAAAATTCCACTTGCATAATAGCGGAATGAATTCTAAACTTACTTCCAATATTTTTTATTCTGAGGAAAAATGAAAAAAACAATTTTGCTGATGTTAGTCGTTTCATCTATATTAGCTGCACAATCAACATCATCCAAAACAAATTTTGAATTGAGGAATGATGCAAAACAAATTCAATTAAAAAATATTTCTGTCTCCCTTAATCCCGATGAAGGATTTACAAAAAAAAGTGGATTTATGGCTGTGTTATATAGTTTACTGCTGCCCGGTATGGGCGAGTTATATGCTGGCAATTATGATAGAGGAAAATATTTTACTGTTGCAGATGGAGTTTTTTGGGGTGCGTATGCAGGCTTTAATATTTATGGTAACTGGCAGAGAAATAGTTATAAATCATTTGCGGCTACTTATGGCGGAGTAGAAATAAATGGTAAAGATGCCGGATACTTTGCAAATATAAGCGAGTTTACCAACATTGATGATTATAATAGAAGAAAAGGTTTGGATGGCGATTTTGACCAGCTTTATGATGTGCAAAAATATAACTGGAAATGGAAAGATGTTGCCCAGAGAACTGAATACAGAAATATGTGGGAATCGAGTGAGCAAGCGTTTAATAATGTAAGATTTGCTGTTGGAGCTTTGATATTGAACAGAATCATTAGTGCAATTGATGCTGCGTTGCTTGTTCGTTCTTATAACAAGCAATTGAATATTCAAACCGGTTGGAATGTTTCGGTTGGAAATAACAGCGTTTATCCATCTGGAATGGAAATAAATTTTCAAACTTCTTTTTAAATTAAGGGATGCTATTTGTTTTGAACATATAGCATTTCTTTAACTAATCTTTTATTTTACACTCCAACAAAACTAAATATCCAGCTTGAATAATTATAAACTTAAAATCCAATATGATGGAACCAACTATGCAGGTTGGCAGATTCAGAATTATACACCAACTGTTCAGCAAACAATTGCTGATGCTATAAAAATTTTGTTGAAAGAAGAACTTCAATTGATTGGTGCTGGTAGAACTGATGCCGGTGTTCATGCACTTGGTCAGGTAGCTAATTTTAAGACTGAAAATGAAATTGATTTATACAAGTTTAAGCATTCATTAAATTCCATTCTTCCAAATGATGTTTCAATTGTTGATATTACAAAGGTGGATGAAAATTTCCATTCGCGGTTTAGTGCAAAGAAACGATGTTATTTATATTTTATCAGCAAGCATAAATCACCATTTTATGAAAAATTTACTTATCGCTATCCTGAAAAATTAAATATCCCGGATCTTAATATTTTAGCAAATCCATTAATTGGTGAGCATGATTTTACATCATTCTGTAAAAAGAAAAGTAAAACTAATAATAAAGAATGTATTGTTTATGATGTCCATTGGAAGGAAACAAAAGAAGTTATTATTTTTTTTATTGAAGCAAACCGTTTTTTACACAGGATGGTTAGATCAATTGTTGGTACCCTCCTCAATGTTTCAAAAGAGAAATATGGTAGCGATTATATCAAAAATATTTTAGAGCAAAAAGATAGAATAATTGCAGGTGAATCTGTACCAGCAAAAGGATTATTTTTATACAAAGTAAAATATTAAAATGAATTGTTCTTTTGTTTAGATGAAAACAGTTCATGATTATTTAAAAGTAATTTAACAATAAAGCATTTAAAAAATGTAATTTCCAAAGAGGTAAAATGATCGACCTAACAAACAATGTTGTTTTAATAACAGGAGGTTCACGTGGGATTGGTGCCGCCTGTGTGGAAATGTTTGCCAAAGCCGGGGCTAATGTTTCATTTACTTTCAAATCAAATAAAAAAGCTGCCGAAGAATTAATTGCCAAAATAAATCTTCCAAATAAAATTGTTCCTTATCAGTTGGATTTAGAATCAGAATTAGATATCAATCAAAAAATTTCCCAAATCGTTTCTGATTTTGAAAAGATAGATATTCTTGTTAATAATGCTGGCATCTGGAAATATGGCGAAGCCGATAATATGAGTGTGCAAAATTGGGAAGAAACTTTAAAAGTAAATCTTACTGGAATGTTTTTAATTACAAAGGCAGTAATTCCTGTTATGAAAAAAAATCGTTATGGCAGAATAATAAATATTTCATCAACTGCTGGGCAGCGCGGCGAACCTTTCCATTCACATTATGCTGCGTCAAAAGGAGCAATGATTTCATATACAAAATCGCTAGCAGTTGAATTGGCGGATTTTAATATTACAACAAATTCCGTTGCTCCTGGGTGGGTAGATACAGAAATGTGCAAAGAGGTTTTTGCTGATAAAGAATATAAAGAATTGGTTCGCAAATCCATTCCCGTTGGAAGAATTCCTCTACCTGAAGATATTGCCGGACCGGTTCTTTTTCTGGCATCAGAATTAGCGCGGCATGTTAATGGTGAAATTATTAATGTAAATGGCGGAAGTGTTTTGTGTGGATAATATTAATGCCGGCAAATTTTTAATTGTTTAATCCAATAGCATTATATTTAAAAAGCTAATTAAATGGAGGTTGTAATGGAATTTCTTGCAGGACTTCATCCAAAGATTGTACATTTTCCAATTGCTTTACTTTTAACTTATACTTTACTGGAATTTATTGGAGCAATCTTTCGGAATGAATCATTTTCTAAAGCTGCTTATATAATTTTGGTGCTTGGAATTTTGGGCGCCATAACTGCCGTGTTAACTGGAAACCAGGCAGACGAAGTTGCAGAAATATTGTTTGATAAAGATGTTATCATTCCTTTAGGTGCAATTTCTCAACACGAAACTTACGCAACAATTACACTGTGGTTTTTTGCGGCAGTGCTCGTATTTAGAACTTACTTTTTAATCAAGAAAAAATTTGTTGGAATTATGAAATATGTTTTTGTTGTGCTGGCATTAATCGGCAGCTATTTTGTTTTACAAACAGGATTAAAAGGAGGAAGTTTAGTTTATCAGCATGGTGTTGGAACAGATTTATTAAAGCCACAACAAACTATTCAACCCAAGTAACCGGCAAAAGACATTGTATATAATTCTACTTCTTATTATTGTAAACTCTGCTGGCTTTCTTTTAAGGTACTATGGATTAGATAGATTCGTAATCGTACTTGGTTTCAGATTCCATTTAAGTCTTATTTTACCTTTTATTCTTTTACTTACCCAGAAAAAATTCGGGTTTATATTCAGCCAGTTAAAAAAATTCAAGCTAAAAATTTTCTTAACATATTTTTTACTTTCTACTATCCCAGTTCTTATCATTTGTACAGTTTTCTATTTGATGAAAGTTATTGAATTTGCTGATCCTGATTATTTTTATGAATTCGGTATTTCTTCTATAATTGATTTGCCAATCTATTTTATTTGGAATCTTCCACAATTACTAATGATTGGATTGTTCTTGAAGTTTATAAGTGAAAAGAAAAAATTCAGTTTTCCTTTAACAGTTCTTGTAACACTGTCCTTGTTTGTATATGAATTAATCCCGCTTCATAATGATAAATTAGTTTTATTCTCTGTATATCAAATGCTTACTGTTTCATTGCTTATTTCATTAATTCTTGTTAAGACTAAAAATTTGTATTCTTTTTCCTTACCAGTTTTTTTTATTTTATGGAGCAATGTTCTATTGTTTGGTAGCGATTCAAAAACTATGATACAAATTTTATTAGCAAAAAATTATGAAAGCTGGGAAGGATTTTTTGAGTTATCAAAATCATTGATAAATTACAGACTAATTATCCAAGTAGGAATTACAATAATTGTCTTTTTGATTTATTATATTGTCAAACGAAAAGAAAAGGATTCGTAATTTTATCTATGAAAAAGATCTTTTTATTTTTTATTGTCAGCTTATACGTTTCTACCTTTGGGCAGCAAACTAATTCCGGTAGAGCCAAAGGATTGTTTTTTGCTATATCAGTTGGTCCGAGAATTCCAGTTTCAGAATTTGCTAACTCGCAGGCACTTGGATTTGGAATTAAAGCAGATATTTCCTACACAGATAATGAATATATCCCATTGTTTTTTTATGGAAGAATTGGCTGGGAGCATTATCCTGGTTCAATAGATTTTTATCGACATACAATTTATTCATCAATTACTACTAATGTAATTCCAATAGAAGTTGGAATAAAATTATTCTTTTCCCCAGTAGCGGAAGATATTGTTTTATTAATTCCTACAGTTGAATTAGGTCCGTCCTTGGCGATTTATGAAAAATCGCACCAATTTAAAATTGATTCAGGAAGAAATGATTATCTTGAAGAAACAAGCAAGTTGGGATTTCATATTGGGGCCGGTTTCTCAATGTTTCTAATTGAAATTATGGGCTATTACAATTACTTTCCTGGGAACGAAAATCTTGCTGCTGATATTAAATTAAGAATACCCATTTTTATTAAATTATAATCCGGAGATCAAATGCGTTATAATAATTTGATTTTAGAGATTGATGGAAATATTGCCGTTATTAAAATAAACAGACCCGAGAAATTAAATGCACTTAACTTTGCAACAATGAAGGAACTTAGAAAAATATTCCAAAAATTAAAAAAGGATGAAAATATTTTTGTAATTATAATAACTGGATCTGGCGATAAAGCATTTATTGCCGGAGCGGATATTTCTGAATTAAATCAACTCACTAAGAAAAGTGGAAAACAATTTTCTCTCTTCGGTCAGACAATTTTTAATATGATTGAAAATTTTGAAAAACCTGTTATTGCTGCCGTAAATGGATTTGCTCTTGGAGGTGGATGCGAATTAGCTCTGGCTTGTCATATTCGATTAGCTTCTGACAATGCAAAATTTGGGCAGCCGGAAGTTGGTTTGGGACTTATTCCTGGATACGGTGGAACCCAACGTTTAGCTCAGTTGATAAACAACGGAAGAGCCATGGAATACATTTTAACAGGCGATTTGATTGACGCAGCAGAAGCTTTAAGAATAGGTTTGGTTAATAAAGTATATCCCCAAGCAGAGCTTTTAGCACAAGCGAAAAAAATGGCATTGAAAATATGTACAAAAGGACAAATAGCAATAAGGAAATCAGTCCTGGCAATCAATAAATCTAATGAATCATCACAATCTCTTGGTCAAAAATACGAAGCAGAATTATTTAGCGAGTGCTGTGCTACCAGCGATTTCAAAGAAGGAACTGCCGCATTTTTACAGAAGCGAAAACCAATCTTTAAAAATTTATAATAGTTAATGATTGAATATCTGAAATATTATGAACGTGTTGATGCAATTTCTTTGGACAATTAAATGAAATTTTTTTTTAGCAAAACTTCTGTTCTTACTTTTCTATTAGGTGTTTCAATAATACTGCTTATTATTAATGCAATATTAGATCGTGTAATCAAAACTGATAATCTCACACCACAATCTCCAATAACCGTCCAGTACCTCAATAAAGAATTTGATGATCTGTTGTTAAGATTCAACCTTGAAAAAAACTGGGCAATTAAAAAAAAAATAAAGGGAAAATATGATTCCCTGTCATTCGTATATTCTGTTAAATTACCAAAGGACCTACCGATTGCTTTGGTGTTAAACGAAGTAAATAAAAAATTTTATTCCTTACCCGTAAAACTCTCTTCTAATGAAGAAAAAATAAATAAAAACACAATTCTGAAAATTCTTTATAAAAATATTCTAATGCTTAAAGCCGAATTTTTGGTTGATACAACAAAATCAAGAAGATTAATAAATTTTGCTTTTATACTTAAAGATTTGGATAATCTGAACAAAAATGAAATTGATAAATTACTTATTACATCGGAAGAGTTTGCTATAATTCTTGTTCCAACTTCTACAGCTGAATACATTAAAGAAAAAGCAATTGAAAACAGAAAGGAATATCTAATACTATTAAATGATGATATTGATGATCAAAAATATCTCTTAGAAGAAAAATTTAGCAAGCAAAGAAAATTGGGTTCATTAAGGGAAATTCTTCTAACATTTAAAGAGGCAAAACTGTTTTTATATGATGAAAATTCGAACTTTTATAAATCACCTATTTTTGGTTTTCTAAAAAAAGAATTTGCTAAAAGGAAGTTATCATTCATTCCATTAAGTAAATTTCATACTTTAAAGGCAGAAGGTGAAAATGAAATTAGTCTTGTCTTAAATTCTTACTTAAGTAAATCCTGGGTGAATAATACATTTATTGTTAGTCAGAAGGAATTCGCTTCTCTTTTACCGGCAGTTGAAGAACAAAGAATAAAAGGAAATAAACTGGTTTTACCATCAGAAAATAAATTTGGATTGTGATTCTTAACGGAGATAATTTTTTTACGATTGGCTTATTTGATACATTACTTTTCCCCACTTTTTAACACAATTTATTTCACGAGTTGGTTTATTAACATTTTTTGATTTTTAATCGTGTTACATTTCTAATTTTTATAAAATAACTAAATCTTTTTTTAAAATTTTCTTGACTTTACCATTAGAAATAAGTTATTTTGCCATACAGTGGGAAATTGTGTTGAATAATCCCAAATTATGGGTAGGAATTTATGCTAATTGGAAGTTTTAAATACGCAATCGATTCAAAAAATAGAGTAAGTATTCCAGCCAAACTCCGCAAATACATTGATGGCGAAGGGAACAATAAGTTTTACATCAATCGTGGAGTTGAGAAGTGTATCGACATTTATCCATCTTCTCAGTGGAAGGAATTAGCTGATAAGTTAGAGCATCTTAATCCATTCAATTCAAAAGATTCAATGTTTCTTAGAGTGTTTCTCCAAAAAGCATCCGAGGAAACTCTGGATTCACAATTTCGCATTCTTCTTCCACAAAATTTAATTGAACACGCAGAAATTGAAAATGAAGTGTTTATACTTGGTGCAATAAAAAAAATAGAAATATGGAATCCTTCCAATTACGAAAAATATCTTCAACAACAAGATGAATCATTTGAGCAAATTGCAGAAAAAGTTATGAGCAGGTAATATGAGTGAATATCACGTCCCCGTAATGGTTAAAGAATGTACCGATTTTCTTTTATCGGATAAAGAAGGTGCTTACTTTGAAGGGACGATTGGATTTGGGGGGCACACAGAGGAGTTTCTAAAAATACTTAATCGAGATGCGAAATTAATTGCAACTGAACTTGATGAGAAAACTTTTTTATATGCTAAAAATAAATTTGCTGAGGACGCTAGAGTAAAAGTTTATAAAACAAATTTTGCTGATATAGATAAAATTTCCAAAATTGAATTCATTGATGGGTATGATGGTGTTTTTGCCGATTTGGGTGTTTCGTCTTATCAATTAGATGATAAAGAAGCTGGGTTTACTTACAGAAATGAAAGCGCTTTAGATTTAAGAATGGATAAATCAATTATGATTACAGCAGCAGATATTGTGAATAGCTTTTCTGAAGAAGATTTATCCAAAATCTTTTTTGAATATGGTGAAGATAAAGATTCCAGAAAGATTGCCAAGAAAATAGTGGAAAGACGCACATCAAAAAAAATTGTTACAACGCTGGATTTATCTTCAATAATTGAGGAAATAGTTCCGGCTTTTTATTTAAATAAAATTCTTTCAAAAATTTTTCAGGCTTTAAGAATTTATATCAACAACGAACTCGATGTGTTGAAAGACTTTTTAAAAAAAGCAGTTACACTTTTAAAGGATCAAGGGAATATTGTAATATTAACTTATCATTCGCTTGAAGATAGGATTGTAAAAGATTTTTTTAAGTATGAAAGTTTAAGTTGTGTTTGTCCTGCAAATTTTCCGGTTTGTGTTTGCGATAAAGTCCAACGGTTAAAAATATTAACTAAGAAACCAATTATTGCAAACCAGGACGAATTGAAAATAAATCGCCGGGCAAGAAGTGCAAAGTTAAGGGTAGCCAAAAGAATATGAAGGAAAAGAAAAGAATAAAAATATTTTCACTTTTCCTTTATGCTTTTTTAATTGGCGGAGTTATTCTTTTCTACATCGGATTAAAATTAGAAACTGATAGATTAAAGCGAGAGAATACAAACCTTGAAGCATTACTTTATGCCAAAAAAAATGATAACATTAAGCTTCTTGTGGAAGTACAAAAATTAGAGGCTGAAGATAAAATTATTCCTTTAGCAGAATTACGGCTTGGTTTAATAAAGTTTGATGCTCCAAATTCTGTTATAGAAATTGATTCCAAAGAATTAGAACAGGTAACTAAAATAATTAATAGCAAATATGAATAAAGGTAGGGCTTTACTAATTGTGTTTTTGCTGATTGGATTCTGGTCGGTCCTACTGATAAGGCTTTTTACTATTCAAATTAAAGAACACGACGATTTAATATTCTATGCGAACCGACAGCAGATAAAAGAAAAAAATCTCCGTGCCGAACGAGGATTTATTTATGATAGAAATGCAGACTTGCTTGCTTATGACAGAAATGATATTTCCATTTATGTAGATTGTAATAGAATCGATTCCTCATCAATTAGAAAGATAACTGAAAACTTTTCAAGAGTATTCAATAAAAGTACATCCCATTATAAAAGTTTATTAATTCCAGGTTGTGGAGAAATTTGTATCGAGCGAAAAGTCGCTCGCGAAAAATCCATTCAATTAAAAGACCTTGTTTTGGATTGCCTTGAAATGAGAGAAGACCCAACAAGAGTGTATTCCTATGATAATCTGGCTTCTCATCTTTTAGGATATGTGGGTACAGAAAAGTACAATGGTGTTGAAGGAATCGAAAAGTTTTATAATAAAAATCTGAACGGCAAAGATGGAAAGATGATTGTTTTACGAGATGTTTGGGGAAGAATGATTTCTGTTGCTGAGGAAGCTACAATTCTTCCAGAGCCTGGTAACAGCCTTATTTTAACAATAGATAAGACCTACCAGAATATTCTAGAAGAGGAATTGCAAAAAGGAATAGACCTTTATAAAAGCCGTTCAGCAGTTGGTATAATTATGAACCCAAACAATGGCGAAATTCTTGCGATGGCAGATATGCCGGATTTCAATCCAAATACTTATTGGGATTATTCAAATGAAGTAAGAAGAAATCGAATATTAACAGATACTTATGAGCCAGGTTCTACTTTTAAAGCGATAACAGTTTCTACTTTGATAGATAAAAATTTATGTAAAAGTTCTGATATGGTATTTTGCGAGAATGGCGATTATCAATTTAAAAAAGTTCATATCAAGGATACGCATAAATATGGTATGCTATCAGTAAAACAAGTTATTGAGCTTTCCAGTAATATTGGAATGGCAAAATTAATTTCCAGAATTAACAATGATGACTTATATAAATATTTACGTGATTTTGGTTTTGGAAATTATACCAGCATAGATTTACCCGGTGAGAGCAAAGGAAGACTTAAAAAGCCTGGTTTTTCCAGATTTGATGATTATACAAAACCATTCATGTCCTTTGGATACGAAATTTCTGTAACACCAATCCAGATAATTACTGCTTATGCTACTCTAATAAATGGTGGTTATTTATATCAGCCTCATTTGGTAAAGGAAATTAAAAAAAGAAGCAATGAAACTGTTGAGCAATATGAACCGAAGCAGCTTCGGAAAGTAATTAACTCAGAAACATCTGAAACAATAAGAGAATTTTTAGCCGGCGTTGTAGAAAACGGAACAGCAAAAAATTCTAAATCAAGTAAAGTTACATTTGGTGGAAAGACAGGAACCTCGCAAAAATTAAGCGGTAAAGAATACACCACAGAATATAATTCTTCTTTTATTGGATTTTTCCCAATCGATAAACCTGAAATAGTGTGTATGATTCTTTACAATTCTCCGCAAATTGGAAAGTATGGTGGTCTTGTTGCTGCACCGGTATTTAAAAATATAGTAGAAAGATTAGCTGCATTCGATATAAATCTCATCTCTAAACCACCAGTTGAAAAGCAGAAAACTGCCAACATTGAACAGATTTTAGCATCCAATGAAAAACATGAATCCGGAGTTAAATATTCTGATGTTTCTGAACCAAGAATTGCAAATACAGAATTGCACAAAATAAATATCAAGAATAAAAATATTATGCCGGATTTGCATAATAATAACTTAAGAGATGCACTTTCAATTTTAAATCAAATCGGATTGAATTATAAAATAAATGGGAATGGGAAAGTTGTTTCTCAAAGCATTTCACCCGGAACAACTGTAAAACCAGGTCAAGTCTGTTCCCTTAATTGTGAAGCAAAAAAAATTGCAAGAATTAATATTAACTAATGGAATTATCCAAACTAATAAATAGTATAAGAGCAATACAAGTTGTCGGAGAAGTTGAACGCAAAGACGTTAATTCCATCGTGTACGATTCAAGAAAGATAAAAAAGAATTCTTTATTTGTTGCAATATCAGGCTTCAAAATGGATGGGCATAGTTTTATTCTGGATGCGATAAATAAAGGAGCAACAGCAGTTATTTTAGAAAAAGATCAACTCATTCCAGAAGAAATTTTCCTGCATAATAATGTTACAAAAATTTTAGTTAAAGACAGCCGTAAAGCTCTGGCAGAAGTTTCTAATTGTTACTTCAAGGAGCCATCAAAGAATTTATGCTTAATTGGAATTACCGGTACAAAAGGAAAAACAACGACCTCATATTTTATAAAAAATATAATTAAGATAGCTGGTTTCAAAACTGGCTTAATCGGAACAATTGCTAACTACATCGGTGACAAAGAAATTTATACAAATTTAACTACACCGCAATCTTCCGATCTGAATGAATTGTTTTCCGAGATGCTTGCAGAAGATTGTTCGCACTGTGTGATGGAAGTTTCTTCTCATTCTCTTGTCTTGCACCGAGTAAATGCTCTAAAATTTAAGGCGGCAGTTTTTACAAATATAACTTCTGATCACTTGGACTTTCATATCACTTTCGATGAGTATTTAAAAGCTAAAAAAATTCTTTTTGATTCACTTGATGAAGATGCAGTTGTAATTTATAACAATGATGATCCCAGTTCTGAAAAAATAATTGCTGATTCGAAAGCGAAATGTTTTTCATATGGAATGAAAAAAGGATCAGATATTTATTTGTCAGATGTAAAATTTGATTTGAAAGGAACAAATTTCAATCTTGTTTATAAAAGCAATTCTTATAATTTGTTTACAAAACTTGTAGGAGAGTTTAACGCTTACAACGCCGCTGCCGCATTTGCAACTTGTGTTTTACTTGGAATTAAACCAGATGATGCTGTAAAAGGAATTAACACCACTCCGCAGGTTCCAGGTAGATTCGAAGCAATTCATCATGGAAACAAAACGGTAATTGTTGATTATTCTCATACAGCGGATAGTCTTGAAAAAACTCTTTGGGCAATTCAAAGTATTGTTAAAAATCAGAAAGCGATTTATACGGTATTTGGCTGCGGTGGTAACAGAGATAAAACTAAAAGACCAATAATGGGAAAGATTGCAAGCGATTTAAGCACTAAAGCAATAGTTACTTCGGACAATCCTCGTTTTGAAGAACCGATGTCGATAATAGATGAAATTGTCACCGGCATAACAAAAAATAATTTTGAAGTTATTGAAAACAGGGAAGAAGCAATAAGGGCAGCGATAAAAAATTCCGAAGAGAGCGCAGTAATTTTAATTGCCGGCAAAGGGCACGAACCTTACCAGGAAATTAAAGACGTTAGGAATCATTTTTCTGATAAAGAAATTGCGGAGAAGTATTTGTTTAATGAGTAATCCTAAAATAAATATTGAGGATTTATTTAACCTGCCAAGCGCTGTTATTTACAATCCGGATAGATTCAATCATTCAACATCAGTTTCTACCGATACAAGAACAATAAAAAAGAATTCAGTCTATGTTGCGTTGAAGGGCAAGAAGTTTGATGGCCACACATTTGTAAATCAAGCTATTGAAAAAGGTGCTAATGCAATCATCATTAATAAAAACAAACTTAAAGATTTTGATAAAGTTGAAGTTACAATAATAACTGTTAAGGATACGAAGAAATCTTATGGTGATTTGGCGAGAATTTGGAGAAGCAAATTAACTGGCAAAATAATTGGCATAACCGGAAGCAACGGTAAAACATCAACAAAAGAAATGCTCGCTAAAATTTTTGAACAGAATTATTCTGTTTGTAAGACGCTGGCTAATAACAATAATCAAATAGGTGTGCCGCTAACGATATTTAGTGCAAATAATAATCATGATTTTATTGTTCTTGAAATGGGGACGAATCACTTTGGTGAAATTGAATTCATTGCTAAAATTGCTAAGCCTGATATTGCTCTCATCACCAATATTGGAGACAGCCATTTAGAATATTTTAAAAATCAAGATGGTGTTGCAAAAGAAAAGTTAGCTTTATTCCATGAAACAATTAATGCTGGTGGAAAAGTTTTTGTTAATACCGATGATCAATCTCTGAAAAGAAAAACTAAATCACTAAAGAATAAAATTACATTTGGATTTAATGGTTCACCCGATGTAAAAGGGAAGATCCTTGGTTTAACCGAAGATGGCAGACCCAAAATTCAGATCACTTTTAAATCAAATAAGTTTGAAGTTGCATTGGGTGTTTGCGGATTACCCAACGCTAAAAACTTTTTAGCTGCTACTGCAATCGCTTTATTTACTGGTATTCCAAAAACTGATATAAAAAAAGCAGCCAGCAAACTATGCGCGGTTGATAATAGATTGAACGTAATTAAAAAGAAAAATTTTATTCTGATTAATGATACTTACAATGCTAATCCGGAATCAATGAAAGCAGCGTTTGAATTTATGGCATCACTCAAAACAGAAAGAAGAATTGCTGTTCTTGGTAATATGTTTGAGCTTGGAGAACGGGCGATTGAAGCACACCAGTCTTTAGCTGTTCATTTAAAAAGGAATAAAATTAATGAAGTTTATTCAATCGGCAATTTAATGAAACATCTTGATGATGAATTAAAGAAAACGAAAATCATTTCAAGACATTTTAGGAATCGAAAATCTCTTGAACAATTTTTAACAAATAGAAATTACGATAATTCCATTGTCCTGGTAAAAGGCTCGCACGGGATGAAGATGGAAGAATTTTTACAAGCATTCACAGGAAAAAATTAGCGGAAATGTTTTACTATTTATTAGATTATATCAACAAAGTATTTAATCCACCTGGATTTGATATTTTCCGATTCTTAACTTTTAGATCAGCACTATCAGCAATCACTGCATTAATTCTTTCATTTTATTTTGGACCTAAGATGATTGAATATTTAAGAAAAAAGCAGATTGGCGAAGCAAAAAAAATTGATGGACCCAAGAGTCATTGGTCTAAAGCAGGAACACCAACAATGGGAGGATTAATTATTATTTCTTCCATCGCAATTCCGGTATTGCTCTGGGGCGATATTAAAAGCACATACATTATTTTAATTCTGTTTGGTACAGTCTGGTTATGTGGTGTTGGATTTTTGGATGACTATCTTAAAGTAATAAAGAAATATCCAAATGGACTTATAGCACGTTACAAATTACTTGGTCAAATAATTATTGGTCTTATTGTAGGAAGCGCAATTTATTTTTTGCCGGAATTCAAGGACGTAAATTCAATAACTACTTTGCCGTTTTTTAAAGATACCAATTTTGATTTTTCGTATCTCTATATACCGGCAGTTGTATTTATAATTACTTATACATCAAACGCAGTAAATCTAACGGACGGGCTTGATGGGCTTGCAATTGGTACAATTATGATTGTAATGATTACTCTTGCGATCCTTAGCTATGTTTCAGGAAATATAATTTATTCTGATTACTTAAACATAATTTATCTTCCAGGTGCTGGTGAGTTAACAGTTTTTGTTGCTGCTGTAATTGGTGCATCACTTGGATTTTTATGGTTCAACTTTTATCCGGCACAAATTTTTATGGGAGATACAGGCTCGCTTGCTTTAGGTGGTGCGTTTGGGATTTTGACAGTATTGATAAAGAAAGAATTATTAATCCCAATTCTTGGCGGAGTATTTCTTCTCGAGACCTGTTCGGTGATAATTCAACGACTTTATTTTAAGTACACAAAGAAAAAATATGGAGAAGGCAGAAGAGTTTTTAAGATGGCTCCAATCCATCATCATTTTGAAATGCTTGGATGGCCAGAACCTAAAATTGTTATCAGGTTTTATATCATCACGATTATTTTAGCAATAATTAGTTTAACATCATTTAAGATAAGATGAAAAATTTAGAAGGTAAAAAAATATCAATAATTGGTGCGGCAGAAAGCGGAGTTGGCGCTGCACGGTTAGTTAAGAATTTTGGTGGGATTCCATTCGTAAGCGATTCTGCTTCAAGTGCAAAATTTCAGGAAGCAATTACGATTTTTGAACAAGAAAAAATAAATTTTGAATTTGATGGCAATACAGAAAAAGTTTTTGATTGCGATTTTATAATTACAAGTCCGGGTGTACCATCTAACTCGCCGGTACTTATTAAAGCAAGGGAAAAGAAAATTAAGATCGTAAGCGAATTGGAATTTTCTGCTTCGATATGTAAGGGAAAAATAATTTCCATAACCGGCACAAATGGCAAAACCACAACTACAAGTTTATGCGCACATGTGTTTAACGCATGCGGACTCAAAACATATTTGGCTGGGAATATTCGTCCAGCTTTTTCTGAATTGGCTCTTGATGTAAAAGAAGATGAATGTGTAGCGTTGGAAACTTCCAGCTTTCAACTTGATTATACATTTGATTTTAAACCTAAGATTTCCGCAATCTTAAATATTACTCCGGATCATTTAGATAGGTACGATAACAAACTTGGAAACTATCTTGATTCCAAGCTGAAAGTATTTAAAAATCAGGATAACACGGATTACTTGATTCTGAATTTTGATGATAAGCTAACGCCAAAAGAAATCTCGAATACCAATGTAAATAAATTTTATTTCTCACTAAATCATGCTGTTGAAAATGGCGCTTACTTAAAAGGGAAGAAAATATTATTTAAGCGAAATGGAAAAGAAGAATTTTCTTGTTTGACAAGTGATATTTCTTTGAAAGGTGAGCATAACTATGCTAATGCAATGGCAGTGATGATAATGGCAAAGATATTTGCTTTGGATAATAAAAAGATTATTTCAGCGCTGAGTAGTTTTCCTGGAGTAGAACATCGGCTTGAATTTGTAAAGGAAATTAATGGCGTTAAATATATAAACGATTCTAAAGCGACAAATGTAGATTCGGTTTGGTTCGCTTTACGAAGTTTTGATCAGTCTATCTTTTTGATCCTTGGTGGCAAAGATAAAGGAAATGATTACAATCAAATAAAAGATTTGGTTGAAAATAAAGTAAAAAAGATTTATGCAATTGGATCATCATCCGATAAAGTTTTTAATTTCTTCCACAAAATTGTTAAGGTAGAAGTTAAAGCATCGTTAGGAGATTGTGTTACTTCTGCAAACCAGGAAGCGCGGGAGAATGATATTGTACTTCTTTCCCCAGCCTGCGCAAGTTTTGATATGTTTGATAATTATGAGCATCGCGGAAAAGCATTTAAAGAGGCAGTAAATAATTTATGAACCTAAAGTTGTCTTACAGAATATTACTTCTTGCAGTTATCAGCTTGATGATAATTGGATCTGCAGAAGTATTAAGTGCAAGCAGCATAATAAGCTATTTGAAGTATGAAAGCTTTTATCACTTGTTCACTTCTCATCTAATAAAAATATTTATTGCTATTGGTGCGCTAATTTTATTCTCATTTATACCTTACGAAATATATAAAAAGTACAGCAAGAAGTTAATAGTTGGAATTGTAGTCCTTTTATTTATTACACTCTTTGTAGCGCATAGTACAAAAGGTGCTGGAAGATGGATAAATTTATATGCGTTTTCTTTTCAGCCATCTGAAATTGCAAAGTTAGTTTTGTTAATACACCTTGCATATTTAATTGAAGAAAAAGGAAAAGATTTAAAAAATTTTAATAAAGGATTTCTCTTTCCACTTGTGTGGATTATATCAATTGCTTTTCTAATTATTTTACAACCCAATGTAAGTGTAAGTATAATGATAGTTATTGTTTCTTTTGCAATACTTTTTGTTGGTGGAGCTAAGTTAACACATTTAGTATTTTCGTTAGGGACAATCGGTAGTTTAGCAGGTTTTGCTATGTGGAGCATGCCGCACTCAAATAAAAGATTAGCAAGCTTTTTGGATAGCTTTGGCAATGGCGGGCATATCAACACGCAAGTTTTCCAGGCGAAAGTTGCATTGGGAAGCGGCTGGTGGTATGGGATAGGATTAGGTCAAAGCCGCCAGAGTGACTTGTTTTTACCGGAGGCTTATGGCGATTTTATTTTTTCAATAGTAGGTGAAGAGCTTGGTTTTATTGGCGCTGCAGTAATTCTTTTTATATACCTAACCATTTTTATTATCGGTGTTATTGTTGCCAAGAATGCAAAAGATCAATTTGGGCAGTTGCTTGCATTTGGAATAAGTTTTACAATCATTTTAAGTGCGTTTATTAATGCTGCAGTTGTAACAGGAATTATTCCTACAACGGGAATTCCTCTTCCTTTCATCAGTTATGGAGGAACATCTATTATCTTTACCTGTGCGGCAATGGGAATTATTGTAAATATTGCAATGCAGGCTTATAAAGCAAAACGAATAAAAGCAGAAATTAAAAAATGAGTTTACAAGCAAACAAATATCGTTTTCTATTTGCAGGAGGAGGAACTGGTGGGCACATCTTTCCAGCCATTGCCGTTGCGGAAAATATTAGATTGCTTGTACCAAATTCGGAAATCATTTTTGTAGGAACAAGATCCAAAATTGAAGCGCACGCGGTACCTAATGCTGGATTTGCGTTTAAGTCGATCTGGATAAAAGGGTTTTCCCGAAAGCTTAGTTTGCAGAATTTTATTTTTCCTTTAAAGGTATTGGTGTCTTGTGTTCAATCTTTGTTGATCAATATGAAATTTAAACCGCAAGTAGCTATTGGATCCGGTGGATATGTTTCTGGTCCAGCAATTTGGGCGGCTTCAATTTTGGGCGCAAAAATAATTCTTCTTGAACAAAATAGTTATCCTGGTATTACAACACGCTTATTGGAAAAGAAAGCCTCAGAAATTCATATTTGTTTTGAGGATACAAAGAAATATTTAAGAGGAAAAGAAAAATTATTTGTAACTGGAAATCCTGTTCGTGCAAGTTTAAAGTTGATTGACAAAGAAATAGCTCTCAAAAAATTTAATTTCAGCAGCAAACAGAAAACGATTTTAATCCTTGGTGGTAGTTTAGGCGCAGCTTCAATAAATATTGCAATTGCATCTGGCATTGATAGATTGAAGCTGGAGAATATTCAAGTTATTTGGCAGACTGGTAAACTATATTTTGATCGATTTAAAAATCTTGCAAACGATTCAATTTTAATTATTCCATTTATTGATGATATGTCCGCAGCATTTTCAACCTGCGATTTGCTTATATCTAGAGCAGGCGCTACAACAATTGCAGAAATAACAAATCTGGGAATTGCATCTATTTTAGTCCCTTCGCCAAATGTTGCAGCAAATCATCAGTACTTCAATGCAAAATCTTTAGCTGATAAACGAGCAGCAATTTTAGTAAAGGATAGAGAAACTAACGATTCCTTATTCGATGCGATAATAAATTTAGTCTTTAACGAAGAAGAATTAAATACACTGAAAGAAAATGTCAAAAAGTTTTCTAAACCCGAAGCTGCTTCAGTGATTGCAAAAAGAGCCATCAAATTAGCGGAGGCGTTATGATGACAAATAATAAAAGTGAAAAGAAAATATTTAGTTTCAATATGTCTTTCTACTATCAATCAACAATAATTTACTTCATAGTATTTGTGATTTATGCTGTAATTCAGGGTCAGTTTATAGAAAATTCTTTTACATTAATCACGCGGGATCCCGTTGTTTACTTCTTCAGTCTTGTGGTTGTCCTATCGATTTTAAGTTTACTCTATAATTTGTATTTGAACAGGCATATCGAAATTACTGAGAAAGAAATAATATTTAAACGAGGTTCGTGGGAAAAAATAATCAAGTTTGAAGATATAACAAGTATTAGAATTACACGGGAGAAAAAACATTTTAAGGCAACCGCTTTTACTTTAGTACAAGTTAGAACTAAAGAGAAAAAATTGCCAATTACAATCAGACCATACGATTATGAAAATTCTCACTTGCTAATGGAAGAAATTAAAGAACTTAAGAACCGGGTTGGTAATTAATAAAATGTTTAATAAAATTAAGAAAATACATATTGTGGGAATTGGCGGGATTGGAATGAGTAGTATTGCTGATGTACTCTTCCATCGTGGTTATCAAATTACCGGCTCAGATAAATCTTTTAATGATGTAACAGAAAGGCTGCAGAAAATTGGAATAAAAGTTTACGCGGGACATTCGGCTAATAATCTTGCAAATGATGTTGATGTTCTGGTCTATTCATCGGCAGTGGCTATGGATAATCCTGAATTAGCTGAAGCATTAAAGAGAAAAATTCCGGTTGTAAAACGTCCGGAAATGCTTGCCGAAATAATGCGCACTCAATATGGAGTTTGTATTGCCGGGACGCATGGTAAAACAACCACAACGTCGATGACAGGATTGATTCTTGTTGAAGGAAATCTTGATCCCACAATTATAGTTGGTGGAAATTTAAATGCTCTAGGAAACACAAATGCAAGAGTGGGAAAAGGTGAATTTATTGTTGTTGAAGCGGATGAATTTGACAGAACCTTCTTGAGTTTGACTCCTGCAGTTGCTGCATTAACATCTCTGGAAGCGGAGCATCTTGATACTTATAAGGATCTGGAAGATATTAAATCAGCTTTTATAGAATTTGCAAACAAAATTTCCTTTTATGGATTTATTGCACTTTGTTCGGATGATCCAAATTTGAGAAGTATAATTCCATTAATTAAGAAAAAAATAATCACATATGGAATAAATGAAGATGCTGATGTAAGAGCCACAGGTTTAACTCATAGAGAATTTTCCTCCGAGTTCAGCGTGAATTATTTAAATGAAAACCTTGGCAAAATAAAATTAAATATTCCTGGCACTCACAATATTAATAATTCCCTGGCTGCAATAATAATTGCAAAAGAACTTGGTGTAGGTTTTGGTACAATCAAAAAATCAATTGAATCATTTAAAGGTGCTTTAAGAAGATTTGAAATTAAATACGATAAAAAAGTTTTGGTGATTGACGATTACGCTCATCATCCTACAGAAGTTGCTGCAACATTAGATGGAATTAGAAAAGGTTGGAACAGAAGATTGATAGCTGTCTTTCAGCCTCATCTCTATTCCAGAACAAGAGATTTTGCAGGAGATTTTGGAAAAGCATTTTTGAATTCAGATGTTTTTATTTGTACGGATGTTTATCCATCAAGAGAAGCACAAATAGCTGGCATCACTGGAAAACTAATAACTGATGCTGTTAAAAACGAAGGACATCAAAATGTTTTATACGAAGCGGATAAAAATAATATTCCGGAATTGTTAATGAAGATTAAACAAGATGGTGATATTATCATTACGATGGGTGCAGGAGATATTTATAAGTACGGTGAAAAATTTGTTCAATTGATTGAAGAGCATAATTGAAAACAAAAGGTAAAATAACCGGAATACTTCTTTTTACAGCTTTGTTGCTTGGAGTAATTTATCTTTCTTTGTTTACAGACAGCGGCGTAAAAAATAAAATTGAATTAATTGAAGTGACTGGTAATAATTTATTATCCCGAGATTCTTACTTAAAATTTTCAAAATTAAATAACATTTATGATTACAAATTTTTATCTTTGAACCTGATAAAAGAAAGATTTGAGAAACATCCGTTCGTTGAAAAGGCTGAGGTAAAGTTCAAAGGAAAAAATGAAGTTCTTGTTGAACTGACTGAAAAAAAATTCGAGGGGATTATTCTTAAAGATTCTATCCAGTTTTTAATAACGGAAAACTTCCAGTTAATCCCGATTGTTTCAACAATAAAGAATTTGGATATACCAGTTATAACTAATCCGTACCTTGGGAAAAAATTAATAAGTTTTAATATTTTGAAAGATGATGAAACCAAAGCCGCATTTAAAATTATTGAAACTGCTAAACTTGTTAGTTCTGATCTCTACTCAAATTTGTCAGAGGTAAACCTGAGGAATGGAAAAGATATTATTCTTTCATTTAAAGGATTCGATTTTCAAGTGATAATTGGCAGAGGGAATGAAGTAGCAAAAGTTTTTTACTTTAAAGAAATATGGAATAAAATTCACAATAAACAATCTTCTGAACTTGCAATTAATTACGTTGATTTGAGATTTGAAAAATTAATTTATGTTGGAACGGCAGATACATTGGATGTAGAAAAAGGTGTTTAACGAATGAAAAAAAATATTATAGCCGGATTGGATTTAGGTACAACCAAAGTTGGGGCAATAATTGCCGAACGCAGTGAAAACGTAATTGATGTTTTGGGCTTTGGTGTGGCTCCTTCTGAAGGTCTGAACAGAGGATTGGTTGCCAACATTTCTAAAACTGCTGAAGCAATTAAAGCAGCAATGGATATTGCACAGAATAGAGCTGGTTTAGAAATAAAAGTTGTTAATGTCGGAGTTGCGGGCGAACATATTACAAGCTTACGTCATAGGAATTATGTTACAATTAGTAATCCTGAAAAAGAAATTTCTCAGGATGATCTTAACAGACTTGAAGCGGATGTTAGAACAATCAGGATTCCTTCGGATCGACAAATTCTTCATATTATTCCGGAAGAATTTTCTGTTGATTACCAGGGTGGAATTGAGAATCCGCTTGGAATGAGCGGATCCAGATTAGAAGCAACAAACCATATTATTCTTGCTTCAATTCCAGCTATTCAAAATATTAAACGTTCAGTTGAACGCGCAGGTTTTATTGTTCAAGATTATATTCTACAGCCAATTGCATCAAGCCAATCTGTGCTGGAAGAAAATGAAAAAGATCTTGGTGTTGCTTTGATAGACATTGGCGGAGGTACAACTGATATTGCAATCTTCCACAAGAAAAGTATAAAACACACAAAGGTAATTGGTGTTGCAGGAAACCAGGTTACAAACGATATCCGGGAATCACTTGGGGTTGTAACAGATGAAGCTGAAATGTTGAAGAAGGAATATGGTTATGCAACTGAGAACTCCATCATTAAGGAAGAAGATATTTATATTAAGGGTGTTGGTGGAAGAGGTAACGTAAAAATACCAATTACTCTGCTAACGCAAATTATCAATCTTAGGATGAGAGAACTTTTTGCTTTGATTGATAATGAATTACGTCATACAGGATTTAAGAATAAGCTAAAAGCCGGAATTGTATTAACAGGTGGCGGAGCTTTGCTTAAAGGTTGCACAGAATTAGCTGAAGAAGTTTTTGGTCTGCCTTCAAGAATTGGGGTGCCGTTGGATTTAGGAACTGGTCTTTCAAAAGAAATTGAAAGTCCGGAATTTGCAACTGTAGCTGGATTAGCAAAAGGAATTCCAGGTACAGGTTCTTCAGAAAATTTAATCAGTGTAAAATCTTCTGGTACAAAAAAGAAAAAAATATCTGAAATGATAAAACGTTTTAAAGTTTTTTTTGATGAATTATAATAACCACAACAAGGAGGAATAAATGCCATCATTCTTTGCGATTATCGATCGTGAGCAACCGATGTCTGCACAACTGAAAGTAGTTGGTGTTGGCGGCGGTGGATGCAACGCTATCGAAAGTATGATTAAAAGAGGTTTGACTGGTGTTGAGTATGTTGCTGTCAATACGGATGCGCAAGCTCTTTATTCTAACAGTGCATCTCAAAAAGTACAGATTGGTGGTAAACTTACTAGCGGACTTGGCGCTGGAGCTGATCCAAACGTTGGTAAGAAAGCTGCCGAAGAAGACCGCGAAAGAATTACTAAAATTCTGGAAGGTAGTGATATGGTATTTATTACCGCCGGTATGGGAGGAGGAACAGGCACCGGCGCTGCTCCAATTGTTGCTTCCATCGCTAAAAGTCTTGGCGCTTTAGTAGTTGGAATTGTTACTAAACCTTTCCGATGGGAAGGTAAAAAGAGAATGTTAAACGCTGAAACTGGAATTGGTGATCTTAGACAGTTTGTTGATAGTTTGATCGTTATTCCTAACGAAAGATTATTAAACATACTCGATAAATCTACTCCGGCTTCACTTGCATTTGATAAACCAAATGAAGTGTTATATGAAGCAACACGCGGTATTGCGGACATCATTACAGTTGGTGGAATTATTAACGTTGATTTTGCTGATGTTCGTGCTGTGATGAATCAAAGTGGAGAAGCTTTGATGGGCTGCGGAATTGCCAGCGGCGAAAACCGTGCGCAGGAAGCTGCTCAGAAAGCCATCTCATCACCACTTCTTGAAGGTGTTAGTATAAAAGGAGCTAAAAATATTTTACTAAACGTAACTGGTTCTAATTCATTAACTATGCAGGAGATTGACGAAGGGAATAAAGTTATTTACGATGCCGCAGGTGAAGAAGCAAATGTTATTTTCGGTTGGGTTTTGAAAGATGAAATGAATGAATATGTTTCTTACACTGTAATTGCAACTGGCTTCGATTCGGCAAGAAAGAATGTTGATAAACCAGTAAAACAGACTATAAAAGAAAAACCAACATTCAGTGGAATTAGAGGCGGATTTAATCATAGCGAATTTAATCAAAGTGAATTAAACTTCGGTGATAAAGAAGATCTTGATGTTCCTACAATCTTTCGGGTGAAAGGTTCTAAATCAACTTTAACAGAAGAAACTCCTTTACCAATAGGCGGATTTACAATCGATAAAATCAGGAACTATCAGCTTAGTGATAAGAAAAAGAAAGAAGAAAAAATTGAAGATGAGGACAGCTCATCGTTCTTAAGAATGATGATGGATTAAAGGTTCATCAAGTTAAAAAGCTATAAAGTTTGTCAAGTCGTATTAAAAGCTTTTTAACTTGATAAATCATTTTGACTTTAATTCTATCTTAGGCTGAATGATTTCACCTTGTTGTGGTTAACAAGAATAATGATTCTCATTATAGAAATCTTCAGCCTTTTTGTTTAACCACAAAAACTTAATCAATTTTCCCAAATGTGTAATTGTATTTTAAGAATATCCCCAATTTTTATGGCAAGACTAAATTAATTTTAAAAATGTAGAAAAAGGTGTCAAGTTTAATTTCATTTTTTTTTTATTATAGAAATAGTCCAATCATCATCCTGCTGGGTTGAATTAACAAACTTTCTCACTTCACCAAACAAATTTTTTAAAATGTCACCTGTTTTTTCATTTAGGTTTGCTCGAATATTTTTTATAAACCTATCGTCACCATAAAATTCTTCAACACCGTTTTGAGCTTCAGGAATGCCATCGGTGTAAAGAACTATGGTATCGCCTGGATTAAAATGAATTGATTCTTGTTCATAATTAGCAAAACTGAACATACCAAGTGGAATTCCTCCTTTTTCCATCAAATATAAGCTTCCATCTTTGCTAAAGTGAAAGCCAGGATTATGCCCGGCATTAACGTAGTTAAAAACTTTTTCTTTTATAAATATCTTACCAAGGAAACAAGTAATAAAAATATTGGTGGAAGTTTCTTTGTAAATAACTTCATTCAGTTTATTTACTATATCTTTTATTTCCAAATTAGTTTCAACCAGTGCGTGTAACCATGCTTGTATTGTTGATACCAGCAATGCGGCAGCTATTCCTTTACCTGAAACGTCAGCCACAACACAAATTAAATTTCCATCATTGTCTTCAATATAATCATAATAATCACCACCAATTAATTTACTGGGAATGTTAATACCAGATATATCGTAATCCGGAATTTGCGGATCTGCTTTTGGTAAGAGTTTTCTTTGAATCTCTGCTGCTACCTGTAATTCATTTTCTATTTTTTGCTTTTTAAGAATTTCTTCGTGGAGTTTAACATTTTCCAATGCAATAGAAGCGTGCGAAGATAAAGCATTAAGAAAATCTTCATCAGCAAAAGTAAATCGTTCATTTCTACTGTTTAATAATTGAAAAACTCCAATAATTTTATTTTGGTTATTTTTCAATGGCATACACAACATTGATTTGGTAGCGAAGCCGGATATTTGGTCGATACCATCATAAAATAATTTGTCTTTTTGAACATCCATAATATTCTTCGTTTCTCCGGTTAAAGCAACGGTACCTGCAATTCCCTTACCTAAAGGAAGTCTAATTTCCCTTACACCTTTGCCATTCAACACTTCTGACCAGAGTTCTTTTTTGATTTCATCAACCAGGTAAATTGAACCTCGCTCTGCTTTACACGAATCCAAAGCTAAACCTAATATTATACTTAAAAGCTCTTTTAGATCTAACGTAGAGTTTAAAACTTTACTGGCTTGAATTAAGTTATTCAACCTTTCAATTTCAATTGTGTTTACTTGTTTCATTATTATTTGTTTACTTTCTTTTTGTGGCATGTTAAAAGTGTAATAAAACTGAAAAATGGTTAAAAGACTGAACCCACTTTCATTTTCAAATTAAATAACTCTTTTATTAAAAGCAATTATATTAAATATTAGGTCGTTTATTGACAATGATATTTAGAATGAACATAAAAATTTTTAAAACATCGAACTACAGTTAAAAAAGAATTGTTCATAAAAGAAGTTTAATTAATAAATAATAAGGAGAAACTATGAAAGAAAAAAAGCGTAAACTTACAACTGCTTCAGGTAAACCCTACACAGAACACGAAGATACTATGACCGTTGGAGCACGTGGTCCAATCCTTTTACAGGATTATATTTACCACGAGAAAATGGCACATTTTAACCGTGAGCGAATTCCCGAACGAATTGTTCATGCAAAAGGAACCGGTGCTTTTGGAACATTTACTGTTACCCACGATATTACAAAATACACCCGCGCAAAACTTTTTAGCAAAATTGGCAACAAGTGCAGAATGCTTGCCCGTTTTTCTACAGTCGGTGGTGAAAAGGGAAGCGCTGATAGTGAACGGGATCCACGTGGTTTTGCTTTAAAATTTTATACAGAAGATGGAAACTGGGACCTTGTAGGTAATAATACCCCGGTATTTTTCATTAAAGATCCAAAGAAATTCGATGATTTTATTCATACCCAAAAACGTGAACCAAGAACAAATTTAAAAAGCCCAACTATGATGTGGGATTATTGGTCGCTAAATCCTGAAAGCTTACATCAGGTAATTATCTTAATGAGTGACCGCGGTACACCATTTAGTTATAGAAATATGAATGGATATGGCAGCCACACTTATTCGATGATTAATAAAAAAAATGAAAAGATATGGGTGAAGTTTCACTTTAAAACATTGCAGGGTATTAAAAACTTTACTGGACCAGAAGCTGAACTAATGCGTGGAAAAGACCCGGATCATGCTCAGCGGGATTTAATGGATGCAATCGATAATAAAAATTTCCCGAAGTGGGCATTAAAAATTCAGGTGATGACAGATGATCAGTCAAAGAAATTTAAATGGAATCCATTTGATCTGACAAAGATTTGGACACATAAAGATTATCCGTTGATTGACGTTGGCATTATGGAATTGAATGAAACCCCAAAAAATTATTTTGCAGAAGTAGAACAAGCTGCCTTTGCACCAGCACATGTAATTGATGGAATTAGCTACTCACCTGATAAAATGCTGCAGGGAAGGTTGCTTTCTTATCCGGATGCACACCGTTACAGACTTGGGGTTAATTACGAACAAATTCCAGTAAATAAATGTCCATTTGCAGTTAACAATTATCAGCGCGATGGTTTTATGCGTGTTGATGGAAATAGTGGAAGTGATCCAAATTACCACCCAAACAGTTTTGATGATATTTATGTTGATGAAAGCTATAAGGAGCAACCAATGGTTCTGGATTCCAATATTGCTGGCTGGTATGATAGAAATGCACCGGGAGAAGATGATCATTTTACACAGCCGGGTTTGCTTTTTAGTAAAGTTATGAATGATAAGGATAGGAAAAACCTCATTAGCAACATTGTTACTGCAATGAGCGGGATTACAGGACCTAAAAAGGATGAAATAATTAATCGTCAACTCAGTCATTTTTATCGTGCTGATGTAAGGTTGGGTACAAGTGTAGCAGAAGGATTAGGTGTTAAAATTGATGAAAAATTTCTGGCACAAGCTTAGTATTTAGATAAATGAAGATTCAAAATTTCTAAAGCCGTCATTAATTGAATGACGGCTTTATTTTTTATCAACAAGATAAAAATCCATTAACTCATTAGCGAAGTTTATTCTTTCCCTATCTATCACACTTTATTTCTGAATATTTATTTGTTCAGTAAAGGTAAACCATAATTATTCATCTCATTCTGCAAACACAATAAAAATCATGGAAATAGCTCAACTTCAACTTTAAATATTTTTGCTTGGACTTCTATATAAATTAATTCTGCTACAAAATATTTTAAAATCGAAAATTATTTTGTTTTGAGTACCGTCTTTAATAATTTTAGTACAAAAATGATGGGAAAGCTGATTATGAAGAAATTCATATTTGTAATAACATTTTGTTTTACTACAATAAATTATTCACAGGATGAAATGGGCTGGGATGCTAAGTTTGCAATTGGAATTGGTTACACTCCTGGATGGATTATTCCCAACTACAATGGAATAAATGAAAAACTAACAAACTTTGGCGTTGAAAAATTTTCTTCGGCAGGATTGTTTGTTACTGGCCAAGCTGGTTATATTTCAATTGCTGTAATAAAAAATGTTCGTATTGGTGGGATGGGATTAAGCGGCTCAATCTCCCACAGTGGAAGTAAAGATGGTTTTTATAAGGAAGCCAAATACTCAACATCTATGGGTGGATTAACAATAGAATATTCTATTCCATTTATAAAAAATGTTGCAGTTTCTTTTGGAGCGATGTTTGGATTAGGGAACACTACCTTGGAACTCTATCAAAACAAAGGAACATTAGACTGGAATAGTGCCTGGGATGAAGTAACAAATCCAGATGAAAAGACGCAGAACATCAACAGGAAATTATCAAATTCATTTTTTACAATTACACCAACTTTAAATATTGATATTCCTTTCTATCGATTTTTTGCTTTCCGGGTTGGTGGCGGTTATATGCTGGCATTAGGAAAAAATTGGAAAGCAGATAACAATCAAGCATTAAATGGTATTCCTTCCAACTTGAACAGTAATGCGCTGTTCCTTCAGGCGGGCATTTTTATTGGCTATTTTAATTATTAGGGGTTAAAATGAAAAACATTCTTGTAACGGGTGGCGCTGGGTTTATTGGCAGCAATTATATCAACTTTATTTTGCAGGAAAGAGATGATTATAGAATCATCAATCTTGATAAACTTACTTATGCCGGAAATTTAGAAAATCTGAAAGAAGCGGAGGATAATCCCAATTATCATTTTGTTAGAGGTGATATAACAAATTCTGAATTGGTGAATTATCTTTTTCAGAAGTTTGAAATAAAATATGTAATTAACTTTGCAGCAGAAAGTCATGTTGATAGAAGCATCCTTGGTTCAGAAGTATTTTTCAGAACCAACGTAATTGGTACAAACGTTTTACTTGAAGCATCGCGCAGGTTTGAAGTAGAAAAATTCCTCCAGGTTTCTACCGATGAAGTTTATGGCAGTCTTGGGGCAACAGGATTATTTACTGAATCAACCCCGCTTTCACCAAATAGCCCATATTCATCAAGTAAAGCTGCGGCTGATATGATGGTAATGTCTTTTCATCATACTTTTGGATTACCAGTTGTAATAACACGATGTTCGAACAATTATGGACAGCTTCAATTTCCTGAAAAGTTAATTCCGCTAATTATTATTAATTGCATGAACAATAAAAAACTTCCTGTTTATGGCGATGGCTTAAACGTGCGTGATTGGATTTATGTAATTGATCATAACAAAGCAATCAATTTAGTTTTTGAAAAGGGAAGAATTGGTGAAGTTTATAATATCGGGGCTAGCCAGGAGATGAAGAATTTGGAAATTGTAAAACTGGTTTTAAAAAATCTTGGCAAGACAGAAGAACTTATCGAATATGTTAAAGACCGCCCTGGTCACGACAGACGTTACGCAATTGATTCATCAAAAATTCAAAATGAGCTTGGCTGGAAGCCGATATTCAAATTTGAAGAAGCAATTGTTCACACGATTGAATGGTACAAAAAAAATAAAAGCTGGTGGGAAAGGATAATCTCCGGCGAATACCAGAAGTATTACGAATCGCTTTATAGTAACAGATGAAAAGATGTGTGATGGTTGATGTAAGATGGTTGATGGAAAATAGAATATCAAGAATGAATTATTTACTCATATTCTAAATTTGTTTTTCATATAATTAAGAACTTCAATTGCATAATCAACTTCTTCAAATGTATTCTGAGCACCAAATGAGAACCTAATTGTTCCATTTGCATCTTCAACAGATTTTCCCATTGCTAGAATCACGTGTGATGGTTTAAGAGTTCCAGAGGTACACGCAGCTCCGTTGGACGCCGCAATTCCGTTTATATCCAGATACATTAATATTGCTTCAGCATCGTTATTATAAAATTCATTTTTAAAAGTAATGCTTAAAATGAATGGGAAATTATTCTTTATACCATTTATTTCAATTCCAGTTGAATCGAGCTGCTGAATTCCACAGATAAAATGTTCTCGCAACTTATTTACTGCTTCAAAATTGTTTTGCATTTCGGTTCTGGCAATTTTAACTGCTTCAGCAAATCCAACTATTGCCGCAGAATTTTCAGTCCCGCCTCTTCTATTCCTTTCCTGTGAACCGCCGAAAATTATTGGGGAAAGTGGTGTTCCACTTTTTGCATAAACTGCTCCGACTCCCTTCGGACCATTTAATTTATGGGCTGAAATGGAAAGAGAATCAATTCCAAAATTCTTTGCATCAATTGGGATCTTGCCAAACGATTGCACTGCATCGGTGTGGAAGAAAGATTTATTCTGATGAACGACTTCCGCAATTTGTTTAATATTATTTTCGGTGCCAGTTTCATTATTTATATGAATGACTGAAACCAATGAAGTTTTTTCATTTAAATTTTCTTTTAAAATTTCCAAATCGATGGAACTATCATTAATCACATCCAATTGTTTTACCACAAATCCTGACTTACACAATTCCTGCAAAGGTTCAAGTACACATTTATGTTCTGCTTTAGTCGTTATTATTTCATTCCTGCTGGATTCGGTAAATTCAGTTTTTGAAATTCCAAACAAAGGAAAATTATTTGCTTCTGTTCCGCCGCTTACAAAATATATTTCACTTGGTGATGCATTTATAAAATCTGCAATCGTTTCGCGGGCTTCCTCAATTGCAACACGCACTTTTCTTCCAAATCCATGAATGGAAGAAGGATTTCCAAACTCTTCCTTTAAAAATGGAAGCATCTTTTCTAAAACTTTGGGATGAAGAGGTGTAGTTGCGGCGTGATCGAAATAAATATTTCGTTTACTCACTACGGTTCCTTTCGAATATGGACTTTACTCCAAGTAAAACTAAATCATCTACTAAAATATTTTCGTAACGGATAAATGGTTGAATTATTCCAGCATTACCACCGGTTAAATATATTTTGATTATTTCTGTTCCAGCAAAGTTTGTTAGGTGATTGTAGGCTTTTTCTATCAGGCTGATTGTAGAGTTCAGGATTCCGCTTGCAATAGAAGATCGAGTATCTTTACCTATGAATGAAATGTAATCACTTAAATCAATTTTAGGTAACTGAGCGGTATTTTTGTTTAAGGAATCAATCATTGTTTTAATTCCTGGCAGAATAATTCCTCCCTCGAACATAGAATTATAATTTACAAAGTTCAAAGTAGTTGCCGTTCCAAAATCAATTATAAGCAGGTAGAATTTTTCTAAATCGTTAATTATAGGATTTTCTTTTCTATATAACGAATAAGCTCCTTCAGTAGCACATATTCTATCTATTCCTAAAGTTTCCGGAGTTTTGTAATTAATTGCTAAATTGAAATTTGATTTATGATTAATGATATACGGAGTTACTTTCAATTCTTTTTGTATATAATCTGAAAGCATTTTTGTTTTTTCTGAAACAACAGAAGAGATTGCTGCGTTTGTAATTCCAAAGTTTTTGAATGAATCCAAGGAAATATTTTCATTTGGAAAAACTTTATATGCAGCACGATTTTGTTTTTTGTAAACAATAAGTTTAGTGTTAGTATTTCCAACGTCGCAGCAAAGAAGCATTATCTTAAACTCACGTCGCCAAAATGGATTTTTTCAATTTTATTATCATCAGTACGGAGCATAATAAATCCCTGTTCATCAATGTCATCAAATACGCCTGCCTTAGAATAATTATCATCAACAACAAATATTTTTTCACCAATCATTCGGCAGCGGGAACGCCAATCATTAAGAACACTATTAGAATCGCGGGTAACTTTCCCAAGCATTTCTTCAAAGTTGTTCAGGATTTCACCCAACAATTGTTCTCTTTTAATATCATTTCCACTTTCGTTTTTAATTGAAGTTGGAGGAATTGCAAAGCTGCCTTGAAAAGAATTTTGGTTAACATTTAATCCAATACCAATTACTAATTTTTCAATTCGGTTTCCTTGTAAAGAAGATTCGATCAAAATTCCGGCAATCTTACTGCCATTAACCAAAATATCGTTTGGCCATTTAAGATTTACCTTTAGCTGAAACAAATTTTCTAATGATAATGCAACTACAACAGCAGTTCCAAGATTGATAACATTTAAATTTTTCTCATATAATCTTCGCTTAAGTAAAATAGAAAAAGTTAAATTCTGATCTTTGACACTATACCACTTTCTATCTTTTCTTCCTTTACCATGGATTTGCCGTTCTGCAAGAATAACTGTTCCATCGGGTTCTGTATTATTTTCAGGATCCATCAGGTAACTGTTGGTAGATTCAATTTCATCACAATAAATAAAATTCCTGCCGATAACATCTGTATCCAGCTTCAAGTCGAACTCTTTAAACGAAAACAATTTGAACCTCCTTTGTACAAAACAAATTTAGCAATTGAATTCCATAAATGAAATATAGTGATGTCTGAAATGATGGCAGGTTTACGGACAAGATAACCACAGTTGTGCCGGATGGTCAGAATAGCTGCCAAAGATTCCGAGTCAGAAAAATATAATAAATTCAATTAGTTTATTTTTCGCATTTATTCAAAAGATTTTGCTTGGCACAATCATTGGGTATTATAAATCGTAGTTATGAAGATGTAAAACAAAAAGGAGAAAAAATCATGACGCTTATAAAATTTGAACCTTTAAAGGAATTAGAAACTTTAAGCGATAGGATGCACAGATATTTTGAGGATTTTCCTTCATTTGGTTTTGATTTTACTGGGGGATTCTCTCCAAGGATAGATATTTCGGAGGATGAGAAAAATGTTTACGTAGAAGCAGAATTACCCGGATTGAAAAAGGATGATCTTAAAATAACTCTGCAGGACAATATCTTAACCTTAAAAGGTGAAAAGAAAAAAGAAATAGAAAAAAAGGAAAAGAATTATTATAGAAATGAACGTAGTTATGGTTCTTTCCAAAGAAGTTTCACCTTACCAGTAGAAGTTGATTCTAATAATGTTGATGCACACTTTGAAAATGGTACATTAACACTAAAAATGGAAAAACTTCAACCAGCTAAAACTAAAGCAAAAGAAATTGAGCTGAAGTAAAAAAATAAAATATTCAATGGCAGAAGATTATTCTTCTGCCAAATTTAATTTAACCGTTAGGAGAAGAAATGGGAAAAGTAATTGGAATTGATTTAGGAACAACAAACTCGTGCGTATCCGTAATGGAAGGTAACGAACCAGTTGTTATACCAAATTCGGAAGGTGGAAGAACTACTCCATCTATTGTTGCATTTACAAAAACTGATGAAAGATTGATCGGACAATCAGCAAAAAGACAGGCAATAACAAATCCGAAAAAAACCGTGTTCTCTATAAAACGTTTTATGGGAAGACGAATGGATGAAGTTACTTCTGAAATGACAAAGGTTCCTTATGAAGTACTTGCGGGCGATAATAATACAGCACGCGTAAAGATTGATGATAGAGTTTACTCACCACCGGAAATAAGCGCAATGATTCTTCAGAAAATGAAGAAAACTGCAGAAGATTATCTTGGTCAGGAAGTGACAGAAGCGGTTATAACTGTTCCTGCTTACTTTAATGATTCACAACGCCAGGCAACTAAAGATGCCGGTGAAATTGCTGGTTTAAAAGTTAGAAGAATAATAAATGAACCTACGGCTGCGGCACTTGCTTATGGATTGGATAAAAAACAAAAAGATCAGATTGTTGCTGTTTATGATTTAGGCGGCGGTACTTTTGATATTTCCATTCTTCAACTAGGTGATGGTGTATTTGAAGTAAAATCAAGTAACGGTGATGGACACCTTGGCGGTGATGATTTTGACCAGAGATTAATAGATTATCTTGCAGATGAATTTAAAAAGCAGGAAGGAATTGATTTGCGTAAAGATCCGATGGCTCTTCAAAGATTAAAAGAAGCTTCTGAAAAAGCTAAGATCGAATTATCAAACTCGGTTCAGACTGATGTCAATCTTCCGTTCATAACTGCAACGCAAGATGGACCAAAACATATGAACATAGTTATTACACGAGCAAAATTTGAACAATTAGTTGATGATTTAATCGAAAGAACAGTAGCACCATGCGAAAAAGCAATTAAGGATTCTGGTGTATCCACTTCTCAAATTAACGAAGTAATTTTGGTTGGTGGTTCTACGCGTGTTCCAAAAGTCCAGGAATTAGTTAAACGATTGTTTGGCAGGGAACCACATAAAGGTGTTAACCCTGATGAAGTTGTTGCAATAGGCGCGGCAATACAAGGCGCTGTTTTAACAGGTGAAGTAAAGGACGTGTTGCTTCTTGATGTTACTCCTCTTTCATTAGGAATTGAAACTCTTGGCGGAGTAATGACAACATTGATTCAGGCAAATACAACTATTCCAACAAAGAAGAGCGAAGTATTTAGTACTGCGTCAGATAACCAACCTTCAGTAGAAATAAATATTATACAAGGTGAAAGACCGATGGCAAATGATAACAGAACGCTTGGCAGATTTCATTTGGATGGTATCCCACCTGCACCACGCGGTATTCCGCAAATTGAAGTTACATTCGACATCGATGCAAATGGAATACTACACGTAGGAGCTAAAGATAAAGGAACCGGCAAGGAACAGAGCATAAGAATAACTTCTTCCAGCGGACTTTCTAAAGATGAAGTTGAAAAAATGCGGACTGAAGCAAAAGCCCATGCAGCAGAAGATAAAAAGAAAAAAGAATCCGTTGAGATCAGGAATCAAGCTGACAACCTGATATTCCAGACAAAGAAACAGATTGAAGAATTGAAAGAAAAGTTACCTGTTGAATCAAAAAACAGATTGGAAACTGAAATTAAAAAAGTTGAAGATGCAATTGCTACAAATAATTCTGATGCAATTAAATCTGCAACTGAAGGATTAACCAAAGTTTGGAATGAAGTTGCTTCCCAGATGTATGCACAAACTGGAGGACCTCAATCAGGTCAACAGCAAGATGCTGGTCAGCAACCTCAGCAAGAGCCGGGAACACAGGAAGATAAAAAACCTGATGAAAAAGAAGTCCAGGATGCTTCCTTTGAAGTTGTTGACGATGAAGAAAAAAAGAACAAAAACAAATCTTAACTTAAAGGAGAAAAAATAAAATGGAAGATAAAGATCTGGTAAACGTAGAAGAATCTAAAACTACAAACTGGGATGAAGCGCTTGAAAAAGAATGCTGGATAGCTCCCATAGTAGATATTTTTGAAACTGAAGAGGACTTTACTTTAATAGCTAATATGCCCGGTGTAAAAAAAGAAAATGTTAAAATCAAAATTGAGGACAACAGTTTACTTGTAATGGGCAAAGTGGATTATGAAAATATGCTTAACAGAAATTACGTATTAAACGAATCGCAGGCGGGGAATTTCTATCGCAAGTTTCAAATTTCTGAAAGTATTGATGATAGTAAGATTGCAGCCAAATTAGAGAATGGGCAGCTTAATATTCATCTACCAAAACACGAAAGAGCTAAACCTAAAAACATCGAAATAAAATAATATTTTCCCAGTTACACTTCTCTTATGGTCCCGCCCGGCGGGACTTTTTTTATGTAGAACTGGAAAATTGATTTAATAATAATTTGAATGCTTTAAATATTGAACTGCAGTTTTAATTTATACTAGCGATAAATTTGATTTGATGATTGATAAATTATTAAAAATTATTTTCAATTTCCCAAATCATAATTTCCATTTTTAATTATTCATTCTTATTTTATCACCAGATTATTTCATAATTTTGATGAAAAAACTTCTACCTCTTTTACTTCTCTTTATCTATGCAGGATTAAGCTATCTTGATTCCTCGACCCATAATAAAAAGCAGGCAAACGAAAAAAGCGTTAATCAGGATGTTTACCAGGATGGGATTCTTAAAAGCGAACTATCTAACGTTTCTTCAGTTGCAAATTATAATATTCAGGTGGAGTTATTTCCAGAGACAAAAAAGATAATTGCTGAAGAAGAATTAACCTGGACAAACAAAACTCAATTTCCTGCAAATGAAATTCAACTTCATCTTTATCCAAATGCTTACAAAAACAGATTTACTCTTTTTGCTAAAGGAAGAGGAATTGAAATAAATAATGAAACTAAATCCGGAGTGGAAATTTCAGAAATAAAAATTGATGATAAACCAGTCAAGTTAATTTATATCCAGCCAGAAGTTGAAAACAAGTTTGATAGCACAGTAGCAAAAATTATATTAAATAAACCGGTACAACTCGGTGAATCACTTAAAATCAATTTTAAATTTTCTGTACCAATTCCAAAAGCTGGAAAAAGGTTTGGGTATGCTGCAGATAGAAATTTCTTTTTTATCTCTCAGTGGTTTCCAAAGGTTGGAGTATTTGAAAATGGTAAATGGATTTGCAGCCAGTATCATCCTTTTACAAATTTCTTTTCCGCTTTTGGGACTTATGATGTAAAAATAAAGATACCAGAAAAGTTTACTGTTAATGCTACAGGTGTTCATAAAAGTACAAGTAAAACTAAAGACGGCAAGTTGATTTACAATTTTAAGCAGGCAGGTGTTCACGATTTTGCCTGGATGGCAAGTGATGAATTTGTTATTCAACACTTAATCTATAAAAGAAAAGATGGATCAGAGATAAAAATAAAAGCAGTTATCCTGCCTGAGAATGAAAAATACAGGGAAAGATTTGTTAGATCAGTAGCAAATGCATTAGAATATTTTGAAAAATATATTGGCAATTATCCTTATCAAACTATTACAATTGTAGATGTTCCTAGCACCAGTCAATCTGGCGGGATGGAATATCCAACTTTAATTACTACCGGTGCCGAATTATTTTCACCAATGGAAACACTTCAACCTGAATATGTAACAATTCACGAATTTGTACATCAATTTTTTTATGCGGTTGTTGCTAATAATGAAGTATATGAAGCCTGGCTGGATGAAGGTTTAACTTCCTATATTGCATCAAAGATTGTTGAAAAGTATTATGGACTTGGATCAATAAATTTTAAGTTTATTGGTAACTATCCAATATTAGGATTGAACTTTCTTTCCTACAATGAGATTCCGTTAATTTATACGCTCGGAAAATATACCTATCCGGAAGGAGCCGCAATGCTTGCAAGATATTATTCTTCTCCAAATTCTTTTTCAATATTGGATACTTCATATAAACTTCCGAATACTCAACTTTATGCTATCGCCTCCTATAGTAAACCGGACCTGGTTCTAATTTCCCTGGAAAGGTATTTAGGGTTCAATAAGATGATGGATATTTTCAGAGATTACTATAACCAATATAAATTTCGCCATCCAACTTCTAATAACTTTCTTACAACAATGCAAAAAAATATTCCGGAGAATTTATCCTGGGCTTTCGATAATCTTTTCCGAAACTCATCAATATTTGATTACAGTGTGAAATATGTTAAACCTACCGGCAATTTGGATGAGCATGAAGTTTTTATTGAAAGAATTGGTGATGGAATATTCCCGCAGGAGATAGCGCTGTATACTGATAGAGATACTGTCTATCAGAACTGGGATGGAAAAGAAAGATGGAAGAAAATTTTATTTAAGACTAAAAACAAAGTTGCTGGTGCAGAAATCGATCCTTACAGAAAAAATATTCTTGATTTGAATTATGCAAATAATTCTTACCTGATAAATAAACAATACGGTGGAAGCTTACGGCTTTCATTTAGATGGTTCTTTTGGATCCAAAGTTTATTGATAATATTAAGTAGTGTTACGTGAAAAATAAAGTAAATGAAATATTTTCCTCTGCTGTAAAACTTCTTTTAAAGAATATTAAATTTATTTGGTTGTTTTGGGGATCTAACATAGTATTTGGTGTTGTACTTTCACTGCCAATTTATTATATGCTCGAAGATAATCTTCTTCATTCAGCTTATAGCTATAAACTTAATTTTGGGTTTGATTATATATGGTACCTTCAGTTTAGAGAATTGTATAAAAACACTATCGGTGTAATTCCATATATGATTTATGGAACAGTCGGTGTCTATGTTCTAATCCAGGTATTTTTTGTGGGTGGTCTAATTTCTGTAATAAATACACCAAAGAAAAATCATTATGTCGATTTCTTTTATGGTGGTGTTAAGTACTGGTATCGATTTGCAAAAGTTCTTCTTATTTCACTAGTTTTTTATGCAATAGCATTTATTATAAATGATTATCTAGGACTATTAGTACAGTACCTTTTTTCTAACAGTGCAAGAAAGCTCGAATTTTTTCTTCGCGGTTCGAGGTATTTATTGTTGATTTTTCTAATCGGGGTTGTAAGCCTGGTTTCTGATTACACAAAAGTATCATTATCATTAAGAGATAGTGAAAAAGTATTAAAAGAAATTATTTACGTTATTAAATTTCTTAAGAAAAACTTTTACCAGATTTTCGTAATTTTTTTTCTTGTTGCCTGTCTGGGTGCAATTGCAGCAATAATTTATAACATCATCGATAGCTTTATTCCCAGCACAACTTTTATGTTTTTTTTGCTTGCCTTTATTCTTCAGCAATTGTTAATTATATTTAGACTGTTAGTTAAGATGCTATTTGTGTCTACAGAAGTGATTCTTTACAAAGACTTGAATGCTCAAATTATTCCAACTTATGCTGAAGAAGTAGATTAGGAGAAAGTTATGGCTATACTTCCAATTAATGTTTACGGCGATAAAATTTTAAGAAAAAAAGCCACCCAGGTTGATGAAAAGGAAATTGAAAAAATTATTCCTTTCATTAAAAGTATGTGGGAAACAATGCGCGGTGCAGCTAACGGTGTTGGCTTAGCTGCAAATCAGGTTGGATTAAATAAATCCATTTTTATTGTTGATGTTTCGCAGGTTGAGGGTTATGAAAAGACAAAACCAGTTGTAATGATTAATCCCAAAATTTTACTTTTCTCTGAAGATAAAATAATTATGGAAGAAGGATGTTTGAGCCTTCCGAATTTACGTGCTGAAGTAATTAGACCCAACTCTGTTAAAATTCTTTATCACGATACTGATCTGAATGAAAAAATAATTGAAGCAAATGATTTTTTTGCACGGGTTATTCAGCATGAATATGATCATCTTCATGGAACATTTTTTACTGACCGTCTTGTTGATGGTTTGAAAAAACAAGTGAAGGAAGAATTAATTAAAATTAAGAATCGTGAAGTTAAAATTGATTATTTAATAACTCAGAAAGTATAAACAAGATTAAATATATTTCCTTGTTTCCTTACCAACTTTGCAAATCAAATAGATTGATATGAAAATAATTTTTATGGGCACTCCGGATTTTGCTTTTCCTTCTCTGCAGGCAATTATTGAAAGAAAACACACAGTGGAAGTGGTTGTTACTGCGCCGGATAAAGAACGCGGTAGAGGACAGAAGTTAACTTATACACCGGTAAAAGAATTTGCACTTCAGAAAAATATAACAGTACTTCAGCCGGAAAACTTAAGAGACGAAAATTTTATTAATCAACTTAAAGAAATTAATGCCGAAGTTTTTGTTATTGTAGCATTCAGAATTCTTCCAAAAGAAGTTTTTACTTTGCCAAAGAAAGGTACCTTTAATTTACATGGTTCGCTTTTACCAAAATACAGAGGTGCCGCTCCAATCCAATGGGCAATTATAAATGGTGAGACTGAAACCGGGTTAACTACTTTCTTTCTTCAGGAAAAAGTTGATACGGGGAATATTATCCTGCAAGAAAAAGTTGAAATTATAAATGATGATAATTTTGGTTCACTCCACGATAAAATGAGTTTACTTGGTGCTTCTGTAGTATTGAAAACTCTTGAGTTGATTGAACAGAATAAAGTTGAAATGAAGATGCAGGATAACCTGTTTGCAACACCGGCACCGAAGATTACAAAGCAAATCTGCCAGGTAGATTGGAATGAACCAGCCGAAAAAATTCATAACCTGGTTAGAGGATTATCTCCATATCCAGGGGCATTCTTTTTTAACAATGGAAAACAGATTAAGATTTATAAAACTTCTATTAATAAAGAGATAAAACTAATAGCCGGGGAAATTCTTCAAACCAAAACTGAGGCAGTGATAGGCTGCGGAAGTAACTCTCTTAACATTATCGAGATCCAACCTGAAGGAAGAAAACGAATGATGATTGAAGAATTCCTTAGAGGATATACTTTAATTGTGGATTTATGATTGCTGGTTGTGGATTGACGATCAACAGTTAACAAAAAGCCTATCAGTATCTACCATCTTCACTCTTAATTCTTCACTCTCCGTTCTTCACTCTTCACTTTTTTGCAATTCATTTTAAGAATACTAAATTTGAAAAGAAGAAAAATAAATTGAGGTAAATAATGGGCTTTTCTACTGATGCAATTCACGCGGGACAAATTCCTGATCCAACAACCGGCGCTGTAATAACGCCTATTTATCAAACAACAACTTATGCTCACGATGAACTTGGAAAAACGAAAGGATACCATTATGGCAGAACTCATAATCTTACAAGAGAAGCCTTGGAAAAAAATATTGCATCGCTGGAAAAAGGCAAATATGGAATTGCTTTTTCTTCCGGAGTTGCAGCTGAACATGCATTAACCGGATTATTAAAACCGGGTGATCATGTAATTGCAACCAACAATTTATATGGCGGCACTTATCGTTTGTATGAATTAATCATGAAAGAATATGGTCTAGAATTTTCCTGGTTGGATACTAGTAACTTGAAAAATGTTTTTTCTGCTATTAAACCAAACACTAAAATGGTCTTTGTAGAAACACCAACTAATCCTTTGCTTACGCTTACTGATTTAAAGAAATTGGCGGTTTTATGCAAAAATAAAGGTTTGATCAGTGTAGTCGATAATACATTTGCCACGCCATATTTCCAGAATCCTTTACTATTTGGAATTGATATTGTCGTTCATAGTACAACCAAATATCTTAATGGACATAGTGATGTAATTGGTGGAATGATAATTACAAATAATGATGGAATAAATAAAAAACTAAGATTCACCCAAAATGCAATCGGAGCCATTCCGTCTCCATTCGATTGTTGGCTTACTTTACGTTCTACCAAGACTCTTGCTGTTAGAATGGAGCGGCATAATTTTAACGCAATGCAAATTGCTAAATATTTTAGTGGGGAAGGAGAGAACAAGAGTAAGAGTAAGAACGAGATCAAGAATAAGATTAAGAAAGTAATTTATCCAGGATTACAGGAACATCCATTCCATTCATTAGCTAAAAGGCAAATGCGCGGATTTGGTGGAATGCTATCTCTTGAACTAAAAGATTTTGATATTGCAAAAAGACTTTTAAACAATGTAAAGATTTTTACTTTAGCTGAAAGTCTTGGTGGAGTAGAAAGTTTAATCAGTCACCCGGCAACGATGTCTCACGCATCGGTTCCAAAAGAAGAGAGAGAAAAGTTTGGTATTACAGACAGCCTTGTGCGTCTTTCAGTTGGGATTGAAGATGTTGAAGATTTAATTGAAGACATAGAGAATGCACTGAATGTTTGAACCTTCGAGGTTTTTAGAACTTCGAATGTCCTTCATTCTGGCTTTTAAGAAATCATTTAGATGATTATTTTGTAAATAAAAATGGAGGCAATATGGCTGATTTAAAATCCAATGGCGAACAAAAAATTGTTGATGATACAAAATACTCCATGGATACTCACCTGATTTATGGAAAGAACATTACAACAAAATGGGATTATTCACATCACGTTGTTTCACCAATATCCTCTTCTACAACTTTCAGGTTGGATTCAGTTGAACGAGGTGCGCAAGGATTTATTAGCTTTGCTAATACTCCAAGCATGCACGAAGATGAAACTCCAATTTATATTTACGATCGACTTGGCGAACCTAACAAAGATATTTTAGAAGAGAATCTTGCTTATGTAGAAAAAGGTGAAATGGCAGTTACTTTTGCAACAGGAATGGGCGCAATTTCCGGAGTTCTTGGGGCATTAACAAAAACTGGTGATGAAATAATCGTTCATACAACACTTTATGGCTGCACAATTTCTCTTTTTAATAATTGGTATCCGCGATATAACATCAAAGTTCCTAAAATAGATTTAACTAAAGCAGAAAATCTATTAAAGATTTTGAACGAAAATACAAAGGTTGTTTATTTTGAAACGCCTGCTAATCCAAATATGGATATAATTGATATAAGAGCAATCGCTGAAATTCTTGAGGATGTAAACAACAAACGGGATGAAAAAAATCACGTAAAGATTGTAGTAGATAATACTTTTTCAACTCCATTTTGCCAGCGACCGCTTGAGTTTGGTGCCGATTTTGTCGTTCATTCATTAACTAAAGGAATCGGCGGGTTTGGTACAGATATGGGTGGAGTTGTTATTGGAAAAAAATCTTACCGCGATATGGTTCTTCTTTATCGTAAAGATTTTGGTGGAGTTCTAAATACTAAAAGCGCCTGGGCTATTCTCACTTACGGATTGCCATCCTTGGCAGTTAGACAAAGACAGCAAGTAAAATCTGCGCAGCGTGTTGCGGAGTATTTAAACTCTCATCCAAAAGTATCGCATGTAAATTATCCGGGATTACCAAACTTCAAATATTATGAATTAGCAAATAAACAAATGAAAGATTTCAATGGAAACTTTGCTCCGGGAAGTTTAATCTACTTTGTACTTAAAGGTAATACTCCTGAAGAAACACGGGAGAGAGGCAGGTTATTCATGAATTATGTTGCTGACAATGCTTACACGATGACGCTGGCAGTGAGTCTTGGACATACAAGAACATTAATTGAGCATCCAGCTTCGATGACCCATTCTGTTGTTCCATCAGATCAATTGTTGGAGAATGGAATTGATGCCGGTGGAATCAGGCTGGCATTAGGTTTGGAAAATGTTGATGATGTTCTTCTTGATTTGGAAGACTGCTTGAAAGTGATTTGAAAATGTAGAATACAGAATACAGAACTCAGAAAACAGAATTAAGAAGTTAGTAGTTGTAAGACTGAAAATGGGACATGAAGATTGAGAAATGAATTCTTTGAATAAAGAATGAAGATTAATAATTAAAATTCTGAATCCTGACTTCTTACTACTGAATACTTATAAAAGGAGGTAAATGAAATGAAAAAAATAATCGCGTTTTTCATTTTTATCATTCCTGTTTTTCTAAATGCTCAATTGCAAAGTGCCGGTTTGCAAGGAATGAATATTTACAGCTTAGCCCAATATGGTGATGCAGTTTACGTTGGAACCGATGATGGCGTATACTGGATTAGACCACATTTCAGTTATTGGAGGACTTTTGGATTACAAGGTAAAAAAATTAAATCTGTCTATCCTCATCAATACGGTGCAATTGGAACAGCAATTACTGTTTCGGTACTGCGTGATAGTATTTCTTCAAACGAACCATTAATATATTGTACCTCAGATTTGGGGCAGACGTGGATTGTAAAAGATTCCGGTATAGTTAGAAATGATATTCCTTATTTAAAAGATATTAACGGATTTCCCTCACCACTAATTTGCGGAGAAACTTTTGCTGGTGGATTTGGAAAATTATACCGGAGAGATTTGAATAGTCCAACGTGGGAAAAAGTTTTTGATATTGGAATTGGGCAATTGAATGTGGTTGAAGCAAATCAGCAAACTGCTGATGTTTGGGTTGGTGGAGAAACGACAATCTTTGCTCCATATATTTCCAAATCTGAAGATAAAGGTAAGACCTGGCTAACTTTTTATCCAAACTTAAACGGTGATAATGCCTGCAACTCAATTTTGTTTGATGATAATGATACAAACATTGTTTATGCCGGAATGGAAGGCTCGGTAATTAAATCTACTGATAGAGGAGAAACCTGGAATCCCACAAAATTAACGGGAACTCTGTATTATTTTAATGCACTCGCAAAAGATTATCTTACCAGCACTATTTTTGCGGGTGGTTCAACAAATGAGAATTATTTTGGGTTATTTGGAAGTTCTGATGGTGGTGAATCCTGGTATCAGATAGCTCCAATACCTACAGTTATGTTAAAAGGTATTTCGAGTCTGCAGGTTGTTGTAAGCTCTTGGTGCTGCGAAAGAAATCTCTATGTCGGAACGTTAGGTGATGGAATTTATACTTATCATTTGAAAGTAATTGATGAAGTTCTGGATGAAAACCAAGATCCCCTACAATTTCATCTTTCACAAAATTATCCTAATCCATTCAATCCAACTACAGCGATTTCATATGTCATACCTAAATCGTCATTCGTAGTTCTAAAAGTTTTTGATGTTTTAGGAAATGAAGTTTCAACTCTGGTAAATGAGAATAAGCTTGCAGGAAGTTACGCAGTTTATTTTAATATTAAAGATCTGCCTGAAGGAAAGGCTGGTCTTTCATCCGGGATTTATTTTTACAAACTTCAAGTTGATAATTATATTCAAACGAGAAAAATGACCATTCTGAAATAAAAGTGATTAATAAAAAACATCAATTTCAACTCATTTCATTTTTACTTTTTTAGTATAGCTATAATTTCATAGTTTTACATCAAGAATTATTTAGAAAGAATTTTATAAGATGATTGTTTTAAAAAGTATCCTGTTCAATCAATTCCCGGAATTAATTTTTGGTTTTAGTACTAAAGTATGGAATAATGAAATTCCTCCTTACTATTTCAACCTTTCACTTAGTGTTGGTGATGATGAGGAAATAGTAAAAAAAAACCGTGAGCAATTTTTTAACTTTCTTGAATTAGGATTAGATAAAATTGTATTTCAAAAGCAAATCCATAGCGATATTGTTAAGTACGTGGATAAACCTGGTTTTTCAGGCGAAGGTGATTCTTTAATTACTGATAAACCAAATATTGGATTGGCGGTATCTGTCGGTGATTGCACACCAATCTTTATTTACGATAAACTAAATAAAGTGATTTCTGCTGTTCATTCCGGTTGGCGTAGCACTCAGAAACAAATCCTTAAAAAAACTCTTCAAAAACTAAAAGATGATTTCAATTCTCAACCAGAAAATATTTATGCTTATATCGGTCCATCAATTACACAAAAAAATTATGAAGTTGGAAACGAAGTTGCGGAATTGTTTGATCCGAAATATTCAATGCCAGTAGGTGAAAAATTTCTGCTTAATGTTCAAAAAGTAAATTATGATATGTTAATTAAATTTGGTATTCCTTCCACTCACATCCAGGTTTCTAATCTTTGCACTTATGAATCCAAAAACATGCTTCACTCCTACCGAAGAGATGGTGCAAAATCAGGTCGTTCTTATGGTGTATTAGCGTTTAAAAGTAAATTATGAAATCAGAAAATTTAAAAACTTTTTTAGGCTATATAGTAATTTGCCTGGTTTGGGGTTCTACCTGGATGGCAATACGGATAGGGTTGGATTCAATGCCACCACTGCTTTCTGCGGGATTCAGATTTCTACTTGCTTCTGTATTTGTATTAATAATAATGCGGTTTATGGGATTAAGAATTCAAGTTGATGGAACTTCACTTATTATTTACCTGGTAATGTGTATCTTCTCTTACATATTACCATTTGGATTTGTTTATTGGGGGGAAAAATATGTAAACTCCGGAGTTGCTTCCATTTTATTCGCATCGTTTCCGTTGTTTGTCGCTGTCTTTTCCAAGATGGCTTTTCCTAAAGATAGAATTGGCAATTTTAGTTTAATTGGAATAATCGCCGGCTTTGCTGGTATCGTTGTAATTTTCTCGAATGATCTCTCTATGAACCTTACACTTAATCTTTATGGGATGATAGTTATTGTTCTTAGTTCATTAATGCAAGCAGGTATAGCGGTTGCAATAAAAAAATATGGGAAGCATTTAAATCCACTTTCTATGAACTTCATTCCTATTTTTTTTGCAGGAATTGTTCTAACTCTTGTTGGTTGGATGTTTGAGGATACAACTTCAATGAAAATAGATTCCAAAGCTGTATTTACAGTAACATATCTGGCGTTGTTTGGGACGGTTGTTGCGTTTACAACTTACTACTGGCTATTGAAAAGAATGAGCGTAGTATTTTTATCGCTTAGTTCTTTCATTACTCCAATTATTGCAGTAATTGTTGGCTGGATTTTTCTTAATGAAAAATTAAGTGAAAGAACTTTATTAGGCAGTTTACTGGTGCTAATCGGAATTTTATTTGCTAATTTTAATGGTCTTAAAAATTATTATTATTCAAAATTTAAGAACGGTTAATGATTAATGTAATACGGATAAAAAAAGCAGCTTTTTACGCATATCATGGTGTGCTTACAGAAGAGCAAAATGTTGGTGGAAAATTTGAAGCTGATGTTGATTTGTACACAGATTTTAGTGAAGCAGCTACAAACGACAATTTGAAATATACAATTGATTACTCGAAAGTATATAAATTTATTAACAAGCTTGCCTTGGAAAAAAAATATTATTTAATTGAAACGCTGGCAACCCGGATTGCTGATGGAATATTAGAACAATTTTCCAGAGTTTCCAAGGTTGCGGTAAGAGTAAGAAAACATACTGTCCCTATTGGTGGTTATGTAGATTATGTTGAGGTGGAAATAATTAAAGCGAAAGGAGAAGTTTAGTTTTATTTTGATGACGGAAAACATTTTTTTAGGATTAGGTTCAAATAAGGGGGATAGATTAGAATTTATTAAAACAGCAATCCGTAAAATCCGGGAAGATAAAGAATCAAGGATTGTGGCAATTTCATCAGTTTACGAAAGTGAACCGTATGGAAATAAAAGTCAAAATTGTTTTTTAAATGCTGTTGTTAAAATTAAAAGTGAGCGCTCATTAACTTCCTTGTGCCAATGGATAAAAAATCTTGAAAAAGAAATTGGAAGAATTCCGGGAGAGAAATGGGGACCGAGAGAAATTGATATCGATTTACTTTTTTTCAGTAACCTGATCCACAAGGATGATTGTTTACAGATACCGCACAAAGAAATTTTGATGCGGGATTTTGTAGTTGTTCCTATGCAGGAAATTGTACCGGAATTTGAGCATCCAATAGAAAAGATTAAGATGAAAGATATTAAGTTGAACGATATAGAAAAGCTGATCTTTAAAAAGTATAATTTGGATCTTTCAAACTTGTAAGGAGAAAAAGAAATTGACTGAACCATCCGAAGTAAAATATATCGCAATAGAAGGAGTAATCGGATCCGGTAAAACTTCGCTGGCAAAAAAAATCAACGATAAGCTTAAAGCAAATTTAATTTTGGAACAGTTTGAGCACAATCCTTTCCTGGATAAGTTTTACCTTGATAGAAAGAGATATGCTTTTCAAACTCAAATGTTCTTCCTGATAAATCGATTCAAACAGCAGCAGGAACTAAACCAGGAAAATCTTTTTTCGGAGTATTTGGTTGCAGATTACATTTTTGACAAAGATAAAATTTTTGCATACCTGAATCTTGAAGGTGAAGAGCTTAAACTTTATGAAACAGTATTTCCGCTGCTTTACCGTGATTTACGCAAACCAGATTTGGTAATATTTTTGCAATCCAGTGTTGATCGTTTGATGCACAACATAAAAAGAAGAAACAGACGAATAGAAAGAAATATTTCCAGAAGTTATATTGAAGAACTAAGTGAAGCATATAATAATTTCTTTTTTAAATACAATAATACACCTTTGTTAATAGTGAACACAACTCAAGTGGATTTTGTTAACAATGAACAGGATTTTAATGAAATCTATTTTCAAATTTTTAGAGAAGATAGAGGAGTTTATGAATATTTTAAACCGGAAACTAAGGATTAGGTAATGTTCAGATTTATATTTCTGTCATTTTTGGTATATATTATTTTCAAAGTGTTAAATTATTTTTGGCGGATGATTGTAGTCTCCACTCAAACCAAGGGTAACAATGCTGATTACAAAACTCCCAAAGAATCAACTAACAACAAATATAATATACAGCAAAAGGATATTGTGGATGCTAATTTTGAAGAGATTAAAGAGAATAAGGAGAAGCCAAATTAATTTTAATATACACAGCACCAATTAAATGGTTCAAATGATTTATTTTAATGAGCCAACGGCAAGGTACAATTATCTGAACAAATTAAAAGGTTATTTATCTAAATAAATCCACCAGAGAAATTAGTTGGGTAAATCTTTTCTAAATACCATCCTAAAGAAAATCTTTGAATTACTTCCAAATAAAAACAATGATATTGGAACCCCAAATAAAATTTTAATTGTAAGGCAGCATAATCAACTTGGTGATTTGCTTGCAACGGTATCCTTCTTCAAAGCAATTAAAGAAAAATTCCCTATTTCAAAAATCACTTTGATAGTTAGCCCGGAAAACTTTGCTGCTATTACTAAAAATAAATTTGTTGATAGCTATTTCATATTTAATAAAAGAAAACTTTACAATCCTGTCTATTTCTTCAAATTTGCCAAACTTTTAAGAACCAAGTATGATTTAGCTATTGTTCCTGTTACAGTTTCTATATCTTTTACAAGTAATTTCTTGGCGCGGATATCAAACTCAAAATCAAGGATTGGTATTGAAGAACTTAGTGGCAAAAAAAACGATTATAATTTCTTCTTTGATAGACGAGTTGCGATGGATTGGCGAAAGCATCCGGATGCTAATGTAGCCGATTTTTGTCTTGATATGATTCGTCCTTTTGGAATAACTACTTCCAACCTTAAGTCGGAAATTTCATTTGAGGAAAGTGATAATAAAAATGCTGAGAAATTTATTTCTTTGCTTGAAAGAAAAGGCGATGAATTACTAATCGGTTTTCATATAGGCGCAGGAAAACCACCAAACCGCTGGTCGCTGGATAAATTTGCGGAGTTGCTGAATAAATTAAACAAGAACTACAAAGCAAAATTTTATATAACGGGAAGTAACGCTGATAAAAATGAGATAGATTACCTCCAAAGAAAAATCAATATTCCTGTAAAATTATTTTTAAACAAACAGATTCCAGAAGTTGCTGCAATAATATCAATTTCAAATTTATTCATAACAAACGATACCGGAATTATGCATGTTGCCGGCACAACAAATACTTCACAGATATCAATCTTTGGTCCAACAAATCCATTTAACTGGGCTCCAATCGGTAGAAATAAATATTTCCTGCGTAAGTCAGATTTGATTGACGATGTTACGGTTGAAGATGTTTTTGTTTTGTGCAAAGAGATTCTGCATCCAAAGAAAGTTAGCGGTGAGTATATTCTTGCTATAATTGATTGCGGTTCCAACTCTTTTCATTTAGTTATCGCTAAAGTATCGGATAATGGCAGCTTCCAAATCGTAAAACACGAAAGGGAAGTTGTTAGGATTGGTGGTGGTAGCGGCGCATCCAAAATAATTTCAACTGAAGTTATCCAAAGAGCCATTACAACTTTGAAAAAATTTAGTATCATTGCACTTTCCTTCGACGCACAAATTCGTGCAGTTGCAACAAGCTCCATTCGAGAAGCACAAAACCAAATTGAGTTTCTTCAAAAAGTGGTTAAAGAAACTGGAATTGAGATAAATGTAATAGATGGAATTGAGGAAGCCCGCCTGATCTTTCTCGGAATTCAAAAAGCAATTCCAACTTTAAATCAAAAAATATTGTGCATAGATATTGGCGGTGGTAGTACTGAATTTATAATTGGACTAAATGAAAAAATTTTATTTTCATCAAGCGTTAAACTTGGTGCAGTTCGTCTTTCAAAAATGTTCTTCCCGGATTTCATAATTACTGAAGAAGGAATCAAGAGTTGTTTAAATCATATTCAGGAAATAATTTCTCCGGTGGTTAAAGAAATTCAAGAGATTGGTTTTGAAAAATGTATCGGAACCTCTGGCACAATTATGTCCTTAGCTTTTATGATCAAAGCAATGAAAGGTGAAACTCTGATTGAATCTTATACAGTTAATAATTATACGTTTTCAAAAGATGAATTTGAAAAGATTGAGCAATCTATTTTAGATAAGACTACAGCAGAGCAAAGAGGAAAAATTCCAGGAATTGATATTGAGAGGGCAGACATAATTCCTGCTGGAGGAGTAATTTTGTCTTCATTAATTAATCAGCTTTCAATTGATGAAATTACTGTTTCTGGTTTTGCGATAAGAGAAGGAATTATTTTAGATGCTATTGCCGCTAATTCTTAACTGGTTTTCAAATTAACCGATTGATAATTGTTTTTTCTCTTAGTATTGCATATTGATGTTAATTTGGTACAATGTTACTTTAAGATCAGAATTCATTAAAATTTATTTTTACGCGCTCAAAATTCATAATAAATTAAAATTACTCGCGAACAATATTATAGGAGAAATTATCATGCACGAAAAAAGTATTGTACTATTAAACAAAGCGATTGCAGATGAGTTATCGGCGGTTCATCAATATATGTATTTTCATTTTCAGTGTGATGACCAGGGACTTGATCTGCTTTCAAATTTATTTAGAAGAACAGCTATTGAAGAGATGCTTCATATCGAAAGACTTGCAGAAAGAATTTTATTTCTTAAAGGTGAGGTGGAAATGGCTGCTTCTGAACCTGTAAAGAAAATAAATGCGGTAGAAGAAATGTTGAAAACTGCATCTGCTATGGAGCAGGGAAGTGCTAGGGATTATAATCTTTGGGCAAACGAATGTTCTGCAAATGCAGATTCAGTTTCCAAACAGCTATTCGAAAGTCTTGTTGTTGATGAAGAACGTCACTACGATCAATATGATAAAGAACTGGATAATCTTAAAAAATTTGGTGACCGCTATCTTGCATTGCAATCAATTGAGCGAAGCAAGACACTAAATACTGCAGTTGGTGGAATCCAGAATTAGGGTTTAATAAAATACAAAGTTGGGGAATTGAATGAAAGAAAATGAAAAAATGAGATTTGAAGAAAAACTTTTTTTTCAAGTCTCATTGGTTGTATTCAAATCAATCTCATCACAAATACTTTACCTTCTTTGCATTTCAGGGCGGCAGTCATTATATTTCTAAGAAAAATTTCACATTAAAATTGATGGAAAATGCAGAAAATTTATATCCAAAACCTTGCTCCGTACGTTGGGGAAACAATCACTCTAAAAGGCTGGCTTTACAATAAAAGATCAAGCGGAAAAGTAAAATTTTTAATTCTAAGAGATGGAACCGGCTTGCTTCAGTGCGTAGTATTTAAAGGTAATGTAAGTGAAGAAGTTTTTAATCTTGCTGATCGGTTAGGACAAGAATCCTCGATTGAAATTACTGGCAAGATCAAAGAAGAAAAAAGAGCTCCCGGTGGTTACGAGATGGATGCTACTGATTTAAAATTAATCAGCGAAGCTCACGATTATCCAATCACTCCAAAAGAACACGGCGTAGAATTCCTGATGGACATCCGCCATTTATGGCTTCGTTCAAATCGCCAGGTTGCAATTATGAAGGTCCGGCACAGAATAATAAAAGCGATCAGAGATTTTTTTGATGAGCGCGGATTTACTTTAATGGATTCTCCAATCCTTACACCCGCAGCTTGTGAAGGAACTTCCACTTTGTTTGAAACTCAGTACTTCGATCTTGGCAAAGCATATTTAACACAAAGCGGACAGCTTTATGCAGAAGCAAGTGCGATGGCATTAGGTAAGGTTTATACTTTCGGACCTACATTCAGAGCAGAAAAATCTAAAACCAGAAGACATCTAACAGAATTCTGGATGGTTGAACCTGAAGTTGCTTTTAATGATTTAGATGATAACATGGATTTAGCTGAAGAATTTCTTGAGTACATTGTTCAAAGTGTTCTGAAGGACAGATTAGAAGAATTGAAAGTTCTTGAAAGAGATATTACAATGCTGGAAAAAGTTGTAAGACCTTTCCCAAGAATTTCTTATAACGAAGCTGCTGAAATCCTTAAAAAGAACAATATTGAATTTGAATACGGAACAGATCTCGGCGGTACAGATGAGACGGTCATATCAAATCAATTTGATAGACCGGTAATGGTTCATCGTTATCCATCAGAAGTGAAAGCATTTTATATGAAACGCGATCCGCTTGATCCGACAAAAGCGTTAGCAGTTGATGTACTTGCTCCGGAAGGTTATGGAGAAATTATTGGTGGCAGCCAGAGAGAAGATGATTTTGATGCACTTCTTGGAAGAATTAAGGAACATAATCTACCCCAGGAAGCGTTTGAATGGTATCTGGATCTCAGGCGCTTTGGATCGGTTCCTCATTCAGGATTTGGACTTGGTGTTGAAAGAACTGTTTCGTGGATTTGTGGATTAGAGCATGTTCGGGAAACAATTCCGTTTGCAAGAATGATTTACAGGAACACTCCGTAATAATTTATAATTGAAAATTGATAATTTAGAATAAAGAACAAGTAATCAGTTATTATCAAAGAATCAAATGGACCTATTACAAGAAAAAGTTGATTATCGGAATTGTCTAATTAAATTCAGAAGCCCTTTCCTTTGGAGAGGGTTGGGGAGAGGCAATGACATTTGAATTAATCCTTTTTATTCTATTTGCGGTCGTTGGGGCTGTTTCATCGGTTGTAATGATTACTAGACCCAATCCCGTTATGAGCGCAATTTTTTTGGTGCTAAACTTTTTCGCATTAGCAGGATTGTATCTATTACTAAATGCTCAATTTATTTCCGTAGTTCAAATTATTGTTTATGCCGGCGCCATTATGGTTTTATTTCTGTTTGTACTGATGTTACTAAATACAAAAAGTGAATCAGAACTTTTTGGAGCAAAGAAAAAACTAAAATTGTTTGCAATCGGAATTGCTGCATTTGTATTCATCCAGATTGCCTATTTGATTTTTTACACAGCGCCTTCCGGAAAAATTAGTAAAAGTGTTGAGCTAAGTGTTAAAGCTGGAACGATTGAACAGATTGGCAGACAGCTTTATACAAATTATATTCTTCCGTTCGAAGCTGCGGGATTTTTGCTTCTGGCAGCTACAATCGGAGCGCTTGTTCTGGCAAAAAAGAAGTTTGAATAAATTACATTGTTTAATTGTTGCGTTGCTCAATTGTTTAATAATTTTTTCAACAACAATTTAACAATTAAACAGTTTAGCAATTTTCAAGTGAAAAAAACAAAACGAAATACAAAGAGTAAGAGTTTAAAAGATGTCCGTTATCCCAATTGAATATTATTTAATTCTTAGCGCATTTATGTTTGCGGTTGGTGTTACAGGTGTGCTGATAAGAAAAAATGCAATTGTTGTTTTTATGAGCATCGAGCTAATGTTGAACTCAGCTAACTTAACTCTTGTTGCTTTCTCTTCATATTTAGGAAATTCAATCGGGCAGGTGTTTGTGTTTTTTGTAATGACCGTAGCAGCGGCAGAAGCTGCTGTTGGATTGGCGATTATCATTGCAATCTTTAGAAACAAATCTACCGTTAACATCGATGAAATAAATATTTTTAAGTGGTAAACGATTAATGATAAATCTAATTTATTTAACTGTGTTGCTCCCGCTACTTGGATTTCTAATCAATGGAATATTTGGCAGCAAGATTAAGAATGAAAAGATTATAGGCTTGATTGGAAGCGGAACAGTTGGTATTGCATTTATCATTTCGCTCGGAGCGTTTTTCCAAACTCTTGGTTTGCCAGTTGAAGAACGAAGAAATGTTGTTGAACTATTTACCTGGATCAATGTAGGCTGGCTAAATGTTAAAGTTGCTTACCTTGTCGATCAGCTTTCGTTAATAATGGCAATGATTGTAACAGGTGTTGGATTTCTTATCCATGTTTATTCCATCGGTTATATGCATGGGGATAAAGGATTTTGGAGATTCTTTGCTTATATGAACCTCTTCATCTTTGCAATGATGAATTTAATTCTTGCTGATAATTTCCTTCTGCTTTTCCTTGGATGGGAAGGTGTTGGCTTATGTTCTTATCTTTTAATTGGATTTTGGTACAGCAGGAAATTTGAAAAAGGTACTACAAGTCAAGCTGCTAAAAAAGCATTTGTTGTAAACAGAATAGGTGATTTCGGATTTCTTCTTGGTATGTTCCTCATCTTTATGACTTTCGATAGCCTCAACTTTCAGGAAGTGTTTGCAAAAGCGCAAATGTTTTCTATTTCTGAAAAAGTATTCAACTTTATTGCTCTATTTCTTTTTATCGGGGCAACAGGAAAATCAGCGCAGATACCTTTGTTCGTCTGGTTACCGGATGCAATGGCAGGTCCAACTCCAGTTTCAGCTTTAATCCACGCCGCCACAATGGTAACTGCCGGAGTTTATATGATTGCAAGATGTTCCATCATTTTTGCATCCGCACCAGCAATTTTATCATTAATTGCTGTAATAGGATTATTAACTGCATTCTTTGCTGCCACTATTGGTATTGTTCAAAATGATATTAAAAAAATTCTTGCGTATTCAACAATCAGCCAGCTTGGGTACATGTTTCTTGCTTTAGGAGTTGGTGCCTTTAGTGCTGGAATTTTCCACCTGATGACCCACGCCTTCTTTAAAGCTTTGTTGTTTCTTGGTGCTGGTTCCATTATTCATGCTATGCACGATAAACAGGATATTCAGCAATACGGTGGATTGAAAAATTATATGCCTACAACTTATTTTACATTCCTTATTGCTGCATTAGCAATTTCAGGCTTTCCAGGATTATCAGGATTTTTCAGCAAAGATGAAATTCTTTGGAGCGCATATTCTCAAGGTACATTTTTATTTTGGGCGATTGGAGTTTTTACCGCACTGATGACAGCGTTTTATATGTTCCGGTTGGTTACGTTAACTTTTTATGGTAAATCAAAGTTTGGGCATGAAGTACATCCGCACGAATCACCAAAAGTGATGACAATTCCTCTTATCATACTTGCGTTTCTTTCCGTTGTAGGCGGATACATTGGAATTCCGGAAGTTTTTTCCGGGGAAGATGGGAATCTTTTTCATCGCTGGTTAGAGCCTGTTTTTAGCAGCGCAGAAAGAAAACTGGAATTCTACGGTACTCATACTCATTTTGAAGAAATGCTATTAATGGTAATATCAATTGTTGGCGTACTTGCTTCAATATGGTTTGCCTTTATTGTTTATACAAAAAGATCAGACATTGCTAACTATGTTTCTGTAAGATTCAAATCGTTTTACAAATTGTTATTCAATAAATATTATGTTGATGAAGTTTATGAAACTACAATTGTAAATTCTATTCAGAAAGGATCTGAATCTGTACTATGGAAGTTTACAGATAACAAAATTATTGATGGTGCGGTAAACGGAACTGCTCTATTGATTGATAAAGCTGGTGGTTTAATTCGGCAAATGCAAACAGGTATAGCGCAATTCTATGCGCTTATTATGATGCTTGGAATTGCTATTGCACTGTTTTGGATAATCTTAAGCCTTTAAATTATGGAAAACAATCTCTTACTTACATATCTCATGTTGATTCCGCTTTTAGGAAGCTTGATTCTTCTTTTTATCGATAAAGAAAAAGAATCTGCAATCCGCTGGTATGGCTTACTACTTTCAATTGCTGTTTTCATAATTTCGTTAATAATTTATTTCAAGTTTGATTATACAAAATCAGAATTTCAATTTATAGATAGATTTATTTGGATTAAGAATCTTAACATAAGTTACCACATTGGAGTTGATGGAATTTCTTTACTTCTTGTTCTTCTAACAACTTTTCTTACTCCTATAACTCTTTTATCATCGTGGCAAAGTATAAAAAAGAAAGTAAAGGAATTTACATTCTTCATGCTTCTACTTGAAGTTGGAATGCTTGGCGTTTTCATCTCGCTGGATATGTTTCTATTTTATATTTTCTGGGAAGCAATGCTTATACCGATGTATTTTATCATAGGTATTTGGGGTGGTGAGCAAAGGATTTATGCTGCTGTTAAGTTCTTCATCTTTACAATGTTTGGCAGTTTGTTAATGCTCGTAGCGATAATTTGGCTTGGTGTTTATGCTGGAAAGATGACAGGTAATTTTACTACAAACTTATTGGATTTATATAAAATTGGTCCCACAATTCCACAGACCGTACAATCCTATATGTTCTTTGCTTTCTTTATTAGCTTTGCAATCAAGGTTCCAATTTTCCCGCTGCATACATGGCTGCCGGATGCACACGTACAGGCTCCAACCGCTGGAAGTGTAATACTTGCTGGTGTATTACTAAAGATGGGCACGTACGGATTACTTAGGTTCTGCCTTCCTTTATTTCCGCAATCTGCAATTAAGTATGCGCCATTTATTTCTGTGCTTGCAATAATTGGAATTATTTACGGCGCACTTGTTTCCATGGCTCAGAAAGATATGAAGAAACTTGTGGCGTATTCCTCAGTTTCTCACCTTGGATTTGTTGTACTTGGAATTTTTGCTTTAACTATTGAATCCGTGCAGGGAAGTGTCATTCAAATGATCAACCATGGGCTTTCAACTGGAACACTTTTCTTGATGGTTGGAATGATATACGACCGTACACATACAAGAGAAATTTCTGACTATGGAGGTATTGCTAAAGTAGTTCCGGTCTTTTCAACGTTTTTAATGATAGCATCTTTGTCTTCAATTGGTTTGCCCGGATTAAATGGTTTCATTGGAGAGTTTTTAATTTTGCTTGGTTCCTTTAAATCACCAGTTTTAAATAGTTGGTGGTATTCAGCATTTGCTGCAACCGGAGTTATATTTGCTGCAGTCTATCTTTTGTGGATGTATCAGCGTGTAGTATTTGGTGAAGTTCGTCATACAAACTTAAATTCGTTAACGGATTTAACTAAAAGAGAAGTATTAATTCTTATCCCGATTTTCATTTTCATTATTTGGATTGGAGTTTATCCAAATACATTTTTAAAGCTTTCTGAAAAAGCAAGCAATGGAATTATAAATCAGGTGATGTCAGCTCAAAATCAAATAAACATTGTTCCTAATATTGAAGTTAAACATTAGACTTTAAAATAGAATGAATATGGTAAACTACTTTCAAGAATTGCAATATATTACTCCTGAATTAATCCTTGGATTAGGAATTTGCCTTGCTGTTGTTTTCGAAATGTATATTAAAAAAAGTGAGAATATACTTCCCTGGTTTTCAATTTTAGTTGTTCTTTCTGCAGGAGTTTATTCTTTAGTTACACTGAATTTAAAAGCTGTAGTTTTCAATGGAATGTTTACTGTTGGTGGAAATGCGGGTGTATTTAATGTTCTATTTAATTTCAGTGCCGTATTAGTAATTCTAAGTTCGAAAGATTATATAAAAAAATATGGAAGCTATTTTGGTGAATATTATATTTTAATTCTTTCTTCGGTACTCGGAATGATGCTGATGGCTGGGGCGAAAGACTTGTTTATGGTTTTCCTTGGTCTGGAGTTGATGTCAATTTGCTTTTATATTCTTGCTGGAATAAACAGAGGTAAAATTTTTGCCAATGAAGCATCACTTAAATATTTTTTGCTCGGCGCTTTTGCAACGGGATTTATTGTTTATGGTATTGCTTTGATTTATGGCACTGCTCAAACAACTTCAATCGATTCTATCGTTAAAAATTTTGGTAATCTAAGCAGCAACATTTTATTTGTTGTTGGAATGCTTCTATTCTTAATCGGATTCTCTTTTAAAATTGCAGCGTTCCCGTTTCACATGTGGGTACCAGATGTATACCAGGGATCTTCAACAACGGTGGCTGGTTTAATGTCAACTGGTGGTAAAGCAGCAGCATTCAGCGTTCTTATAATCGCACTTGGCGCAGTTTTTCCGGGAACAAACAAAAATTTATTCCAACCATACTTTGCAGTAATTGCAACACTCTCTATGATCTATGGAAGCATTGTGGCTATCTCTCAAAACAATTTAAAGCGAATGCTTGCATACTCTTCAATCGCCCACGCTGGTTATATGTCAATTGGTTTAGCAGCAGGAAACTATGAAAGTGTAGCTGGAATTATTTTTTACCTGGCGGCTTACACGTTTATGAACCTGGGAGCTTTTGGAATAATTTCACTTGTCGAAGGAGAGAATGATTCTAATCTGGAAATAAAATATTATGCTGGATTAAATAACAGACACCCGGCACTTGCAGCATTTATGTCGCTCTTTATGTTTGCACTTGCTGGCTTACCACCATTTGCCGGCTTTTTCGGAAAGTATTATGTTTTTATCTCCGCAATTGAATCGGGTATGACATGGCTTGCTATAATCGGAGTTTTGTCCAGTGCAATAAGTGCATATTTTTATATTAGAATTGTAATTTATATGTACTTCAAAGAATCAGAAGTGGAGTTTGAAATTACCAGAAGCAAGACCGGAATGCTTTCGGTAGTAATTGCAGGAACACTTGTTATTCTTATTGGATTATTTCCCGGATCATTATTAGATGTTATAATATCATTTGTTAAATAATTATCTTGGTGCCTTCCCGGTTAAGAGATATACATATATTTTCAATAGCAGTATTTATTTATAAAGTTAAATCAAACTTATGATACCTTTATTTTCTGTTTCACAAGTAAAAGCTGCTGATAGCTTTGCAATAAATCAGCTTGGCATTCCAAGTGTTATTTTGATGGAGAATGCTTCAACTTCCATTTTTAATATTGTTAAAGAAAAATATTATCCGGATAAGTTTTTACCAATCGGATTTGTTTGTGGCAAAGGAAATAATGGTGGAGATGGATTTGCAGTTGCGCGTCATTTCTTTAATGAAGGCTACAAAGTAAAAGTAATTTATCTCGCTGATGAAAACGAATTGACAGGTGATTCTCTAACAAATTTTTTAATTCTTAAAAATCTCATTACAAAAAATTCCGGTTCAACTTTAAATAAATTTAAATCGATCAAGCAAATAAAAACTCTAAAAGATTGCCAGTTTATTTTTGATGCTCTGCTTGGTACAGGTTCAAATGGAAAATTAAGATTTCCTTTTCTGGAAATAATAAACGAAATAAATAAATTTAATTCAGTCCGTATAGCTATTGATATTCCTACCGGGCTTGAAGCAGATACCGGTTTTGGAGAAGACATTATCAATGCAGATCTGACCGTTTCACTTGCCGAATTGAAACGAGGTTTATTTATAGGTAACGGCGCAACTTCTTCCGGTGAAGTGAAGAAAGGTTACATCGGAATCCCGCAAACCTATTTCGATAAAATTAAAACTTTAGATTTCCTGATAGAACCAGAAGATGTTGTTGGTTGTTTGCCAACGAAAAGAAAAGATATACACAAATATTCTGCTGGAAAAGTTGTAGTTTTAGCTGGTTCTGCAAAGGTACCGAGTGCTGCTTTTCTTGCAGCAAATGCTGTATTTAAAGTTGGGTCTGGCGCCGCTTATCTATGTTTCCCTTTATCATTAAGAACATTAGCACAAAGGAAGGTTACTGAAGTTATAGTTGAAGCTTATAGTGATGCGAGGACCGGAATTTATCGAAAGGAAAATATTAATGAATTAAAACGCCGTTTTGAATGGGCTGATGTTATAGCAATTGGTCCGGGAATGGGCAGAGATGATGAAACTATTACTGCTATTCTGGAAACAATACGTAAGTACAAAAGTAAAAGAATAGTGCTGGATGCTGATGCAATTTATGCGTTAAGCAAGGACAAATATAAAAATTACGATTTGAAAAATTTTATTCTTACTCCTCACCATGGAGAGTTTTCCAGTTTAGTTGGAATTAGCAATCAAGAATTGCAGCAGAACATTCTGGAAATAGGGAGATCCTTTGCTAAAGAAAAAGAATGTTATTTAGTTCTTAAAGATGCTCCAACAATTATATTCAATCCAACTGGAGAAGCTTTGATTAACACAACAGGAAATGTTGGAATGGCAAAGTTTGGAACCGGTGATGTTCTTACGGGTGTTATTGCCGGATTCTTATCCCAATCAAAAAATATTGAAGATGCAATAGTTGCTGGAGTTTATATTCATAGTTTATCTGCGGATCTTTTATTAAAGGAAAAAACAGAATTTGGTATAACAGCAACTGCAATTTCTGAAAATCTACCAACTACAATAAGTTTTTTAAGGAGAGCGATTGTATAAATTCTTAGAAAAAAATAAAATTATTCTTATTTATATTCCGCTGGTTGTCTATTGGATAGTTTTATTAGTAGCAACAAGTCTTCCTGGCAGAGAATTGCCAAACCTTGGTATAAGTGATAAGCTAGAACATTTTGCAGCTTACACAATTCTTGCAATACTTTTATGTTTTACATATTTATTTCAGTCAAAATTTAAATTCCTTAATGCAAGACCTTATTTATTTACATTATTAACTGCAATATTGTATGGTAGCATAGATGAAATTCATCAATTGTTTATTCCGGGAAGAGCTTGTGATATACGCGACCTAACTGCTGATTCCATAGGTGGAATCATTGGAATTATTATTGTGTACATTATTAGTCGATTCAATTTTGAACACAAAGTTAAACCAGCAAACACCAGATAATTAAATCATATTTTTTCAGGTGCATTTAAACTAAAATATTTAATTTGATTTTAATGGTAGTAAAAGGTTTAAAACGATCTTCCAGTGACTGTTCTTTTTCCTCCATATATTCAAATAGCTGAATTCTTCAGTGCTGTCTTTTGCGATTGACTTCCCAATTCCATATGTATAACCAAAATCACCGGCGTTCGATACACCAGCATCTTTAGTGTTCCATATTAAATATTCTTCTGACTGAGATACAAACTTTTCACAATTCTTTTTCCCTTCCATTGGTAAATAGCCAGGTCTATATAATCTAATATTTTCATCAAAGTGATTAAAAAAAGTTTTATTGGAATATCTCTTTTGGGATTGTTCTGAAATTTCCTTTTCAATCCATAAAAGATTTTTTTTTACTTTTGGTTTATCGATTATAATTGAAGAAATATTCTCGGAATTATAATCAGGAAAATTAGATATTGAAGTTTCTAAATTGATTGCATCATGTGGAATCCCAGCATCCACAATTACTTTCCAAGTATTATCTTTTTGTTTTTTCCAAATAGAAATGAAATGACCATAGGCAATATTGGTATCTTTGGAAAATTTCCATGGTCCGGTAGTAAATCCAATTTCACCGGATGATGAAATTTCCGCATAGACTGGTTTCCAGGTTAATTTGCTGCTGTCCTCATTACGTGCTTCATATATTTTTTTCCCGTTTACAGGTTCTGGTCTAAAAACTATTGATTCATCACTAAAATATGTCAGGAAAGATTTTTTAATTCCTTGTTCTTCCGATAGTTTTGAAAATGCTATTTCGGATTTAATCATAGAATCAAATTCAGTTTGCAATTCTTTTTTTTGGGATAAGATAATATTGCCAATCATAAAGAATAAAATTAAAAATAATTTCAAGCTGCCACCTTTCTATTTGTCAGATAATCAATCATTAACTTTGACTAAACTTTGCAATTAACCGCATATTAATTTTTTCAAATCTTTAATTAAGAATAGAAAATTCGTTTTTCTACTTTAGTAAAATTAGTTTTTTAGTTTCAGTAAAAGCCCCGGCTTGTAATCTGTAAAAATAAATCCCGCTCTCCTGTAAATATTTAGCTGCATTAAAATTGAATGTATAATATCCGGCTGATTTTACTTCATTGATTAAAGTAGTTAATTCTTTACCTAAAATATTATAAACTTTTAAAGTCACAAATGCTTCTTTCGCAATTGCAAATTTAATTTTAGTCTCTGGATTAAAAGGATTTGGATAATTCTGACTTAATCCAAATACTTCCGGCTTTGTTAAATTTTGTTCAACAGTAGTTGGTAATGCACCGCGACCGGTAATTTTTATTTTAATTGGATTAGATTTTGTTGAATCATTATGATAAATAAACAAGGTATCACTTATGTAACCGGATTGAACGGCGTTCCATTTTACGTTTAACAAGACAGCCGTTGAAGGGCTAATAGTTAATGGAAAACGGTTTTCTAAAATAAAGTTTTGCGGATTGCTTGTGATCTTTAAGCTGTCAATCCGAACTTCAATTTCACCGAAACTTATTGCCTGAAAATTAACGCTGCCAGTATCGCCAATTGTTACTTTTTTAAAATCGAGAACTGTTGTGAGGAATCCGATTCTTGGTGCAAAGTTCCAGGAAGGAAAAAATGTCCTGTCCTTTCCACCGTACGCACCCATATCATTTCTTATAGTTCCAAGTGAAGGAAAAAGTGCCTGTCCTGGGATTGGTAAATTAGGATTCTCAGGATCGTTAAAAAGTAGATTAGGATTACCAGCATCAATGCAGGGGGAATTTGCTGCCAGCAACAATTGATTAGTAATATCCAATTGTGGATTAGCAGAAATATTTCCCTCACCCGTTAAACCATTTTCTATGTTCGAGTAAGTTAAATTAACAGTTCCACCAGTTCTTAATGAAATAGATGCATTTTCCTGCTTTGCAGAATAATTATAAGCGATGATATTGTTTACACCAGTAACTAAAGTTTCCCAAACCAATAAACCACCTCCATCAGAACTACAAAAATTATTTGCGATAGTATTATTATCAAGAAATATTTTATATCCTTTAACTGAATTGCTATTGCACCAAATTCCAGCCCCACCATAACCTGCTCCGCCTTCATTTTGATAGACTATATTATTTTTAACTATGGCACCCGTGTAGTTCAATGTAATTCCACAACCGTAATATCCTTTGTTTCTCATTATTACATTGTTCAAAATCTTTGGGTTTCCATCGCCGGATCTAATCCCGCCTCCACCAGCGCTGATCATTCCTTTCTTATCAATTGCTTCGTTATCAATTATAAGATTATTTTTTATTGTTGGTGAGGATAAAGCAGTCAAGATGCCTCCACCTTCTCTGTATATTCCGGCACCATGTTCATCAACCCATTTACTTCCTTTTCCATGTGTTAATGTAAAACCTTGCAGAACAGAGGATGAATCTTCATTGGAAACCATCATAACACAACTTTGAAAATCTGGGTTTGTAGAATGTCCACCATCAATTATTGTAGATAGAATTGTTGAGGGTTCGCTATCAAAAATATAATTACTAGTTACAACTATTTTTTTTCCGTGGAAGTTGATATTCTCCAGGTAAATACCTTTAGCAACAAGCACAGTATCCGTATCTTTTGATGCATCAATTGCATTTTGGATAGTTGGATAATCCTGGGGAACATGAATTATTTTTCCTTCTAACGGAGAAAAAAATATAAATACTAAAACAATTATTGAAATTAATTTTTTCATTCTATTCCTTTAAAATAAATCTGTTGTAATATTACTTGAATTGCAGCAGGGAAATAATACTTATGCAGTAAGATGATTCTATTGGGCAGTGAATGGTTTAATTTGTACTACAAAATTATAATTAGGGCATGTTGAAAAATGCTTTTAATCTTTTCTTTCTATAGCGGCTTAATTTTAGTTTGGTGTCGTCTTTAAGGATTACTAAATATTCACCTCCGAAATATGATTCAATAGCCCTGATTTTATCAATGTTTACAATGGAGGAGCGATGAATTCGGATAAACTTTTCGGGATCAAGTTTTAATTCCAAATTATTCATAGAATCCCTAAGTAAATGTTTTTTTTTCCCTTCGTGAAGTTGAACATAATAATCCGCAGCTTCTATCCAGTCAACCTCGTCTGCTTTTATAATAAAAGTTTTACCTGAAGCAATAATAGAAAACCGATTTAAATATCTTGGTTTTGAAGGTTCACTAATTTTGTTAACAGTTGAGGCAACTTTCAAATCGAAATAGTTTTCCAGAAGTTCATTCAATTTATTCCCAAACTTGTCAATGTTTTTTAATCTAAAGTATTCCTTTGCATTTTTTAATGATTTGAAAAACTCATCATCGCTAAATGGTTTAAGTAGGTAATCAACTGCGTGAACTTTAAAAGCTTGAATAGCGAATTTATCGTAAGCCGTTATAAAAATAATGATAGGAATTTTTACCGGATCGATCTCTGATAGAACTTCAAATCCGTTCATCTCCGGCATTTGAATATCCAGCATAAGGAGATCAACTTCCAGGTTGTTTAGTGCTTCAACAGCTTTAGCACCATTTCTGCATTCACCAATAATTTCTATTTCTAAATCTTTCTGTAAAAGAATGTGGATGTTATCGCGGGCTAATGGCTCGTCATCAACAATTATGGTTTTAATTTTATTCATCAGATAATCTTTGTTAATAAAATGTTATTCTTTTATTCTAACTGTACAGCAAAAAAATAATGGGATTAAATTATCGCAGGAATTTCCAGTATAACGTCAACTCCACCATTGGGGTTATTCTTCAGATCAAATTTAAATGAATTTCCATATAATTTTTCTAAACGTGCTTCAGTATTTAATAATCCAATTCCCTTATTCTTAAGATTTTCCAGTTCATCATTTATCCCGATTCCATCATCGGAAACTTTTATTCTTAAATTTCCATTTTCCCGCGCAGCTATAATTGATAGATGACCAATTGTTGTTTTATCTGCTAAACCATGTTTTATCGCATTTTCAACAAGCGGCTGCAAGATCAAATTAGGTATTTTTACATTCAGCAAATCGGGATCAATATTATAACTTATTTCAAGTCTATCATTAAACCGAACTTTTTGGATTTCAAGATATAGTTTTAACAATTCGATTTCTTTTTGCAATTCCACTTCCTGCTCACTTTGATTTTCAAGAGTTAATCTAAGAAAGTTACCCAAACCAGCAATCATTTTTGTGGCGGTTTCATTTTCGTTCTTCCTCACCAGCGCAGAAATGGAGTTCAAAGTGTTGAAAAGAAAATGTGGTTGTAACTGCATCTTTAATGTTTGAAGCTGAGCCTGAGCTAATTCAAATTCCAGTTGAGAAGCTTTTAATTCCCTTTGCCGGAATTGATTGTAGTACATATATGTGTAACTAAAGAAGGCAACAAGCAGGTAACTCATAACTCCATAATCCATGGAGTAATAAATTGAATTAAATACTCTTTCAAAACTTAATGGAAAAACGGTTTTATCTATTATTAACCATTGGACATATCTTCGAACTCCGAGGATTATTATTGAAGAAAAAATAGCTAAGACAACATGAATCAAAGAACTTTTTAACCAACCAGACTTGTCGAACGGTAACTTGTAAGAAAGCCATAACATAATTGGGGAAAGAAGGAGATATGAATAGGAGTAAACAAATTCAACTGGTATTACATCTAACCAACTGGCTTTATTATTTCCAATGTTCATCCGGACATAAAGCTGACTGCTCATAAAAATTGCAAGTAAAGTCCATGTACCTATTGTTAACCAGTAGAAATATTTTTGCTCAGAAAGGTGGATAAAAACTTTTTTCAAAAAATTGTTTTTCATTTCAATAAAAGATGTTTTACACTGTTATAAAAATAAATCCAATTTTAGTTGATAGCAATTAAAGGTTATGTCAGTGGTTGTTATTCTGCAGGGAATGAGATGAATTATTTCCAATTCCTTTACGTTGTAATCATTAAAGAGTTTTTTACAGCTACTTATAAGACTTATGTTGGGTGACTCCACTCACAAACATATTTTCCACGGTTGACATTCTACCTGTTTATTGTATTATTTATTAAAGAGACATAGCCTCGGCTTAAGTCTCTTTAACAAAAATTTGATTAGAGCTTGCACAATTTTTAGAATTAAAATTTAAGCAAGAAATTTGATTTTATTGATGTAGCTGTGATTTTCTTAGCGGAGCTTTGCTTAGTAACTAAACTTTTTAGAGGAGTCCTAAAATTAAACCTAAATTTTCGCATAATGTTTTAAATTTGATAAAGTACCACGAACTTACAACAGAACTTTTTAAAACTTTCTTAAAATTACGTCACGTTGGCTCAGTGCTTGGGATGTTCTGGAGTTTGTTAAATCCATTTCTTTATATCGGAACTTACTATGTTGTGTTTACATACTTTATCAAAATGGGATTGGAGAATTATCATTTGTTCCTGATTCCCGGATTTTTAGCCTGGAATTTTACATTAGGTTCCTTGATAAGTTCAAGTGAATCCATTATTCAAAGCAAATATTTAATCTCTAAAATAGCTTTTCCAAATGAAATTTTAACTTTAGTAAATGTAGCTCTTAATCTTTTTGATTTTCTTATTTCCATTATTATTTACCTTGTTGTCATCTCTTTTATTCCAGGAACATTCCAATTTTCATATTCACTTTTATTTCTTCCATTGATAATTATAATCCAAATATTGTTTACAACTGGAATAGGATTTTTAATAGCCTGCTCCTCCGTTTACTTTAGGGATATTCCAAAATTAGTACAGCTTGGTGGAACAATTTTATTCTTTTTTACGCCAATTTTTTATTCGTTAACAACCATACCTGAAAACTTTAGAAGAATAATCAGCTTAAATCCTATGACACAAATTATTGGATTCTACCATGATGTGCTGTATTTCCATCGATTACCAAATGCATTAACATTATTAGTGTCTCTTACTTTATCAACAGCGGTTTTCTTGGCAGGGTACATCGTATTCAATAAATTCAAACACAGTTTTGCCGAATTATCTTAAGGTCAAATGAATAACTTAGCATTAGAAATTAGCGGACTAACAAAAAGATTCCGTTGGTACGAGCGGAGCAGATCATTAAAAGAAAGCTTTACGCGAATATTAAAACCGCCAAAAGAAAAATGGGAATGGGATGTTCTAAAAAATATTTCCATTAATATTGAGAAAGGTGAGAAGGTTGGAATTATAGGCAAAAACGGAAGTGGAAAATCTACGCTGTTAAAAATCATCACTGGTATTCATTTACCTTCCGCGGGCAAAATTAATGTTCATTCCGAAAGAATGCTTGCATTGATAGAGCTTGGAATTGGTTTTTATTCTGATTTAACCGGAAGAGAGAATATAAGTCTTAACTGGGTTTTTAACGGTTTGCCAAAATCATTATTGAAAGAAAGATTTGATGAAATTGTAGAATTCTCCGGTGTAAAAGAATTTCTGGATACACCGTTGAAATACTATTCCTCTGGAATGATTACACGGCTTGGTTTCTCAGTAGCAATTCACGCAAACCCAGATTTGTTGATCGTTGACGAAGTTCTTGCAGTTGGTGATATAGAATTTCAACAGCAATGCTATGCAAAAATTAAAGAGGTATGCGATTCTGGAACAACTCTAATTTTAGTCTCTCATAATATGAGTGACATTGTTAAAGTTTGCGATAGAGCTATTTGGTTGGACAAAGGTGAGATTGTTAATGATGGTCCTGCTAAGGAAACAATTAAAAGTTACTTGCACAATTTCGACGAAGTTTACCAGGAAGATTTGGAATTCGAATGAGCAAAACAATTCAATCATCAAATAGAATTGCAGTCCGCGAAATAGATATTGAAAATATCGAAAAAGAGATTGGGAGTTTAGCTGATTATCAGAAAGCATTTTTTGTATTTCGCTATAAAGATGCTGTAATTGGACGAGAGACATTTCAAATAAGAAATGGAAGAATTGATTTAGAAGAAGTGCGTGACTATGTGGCGAGACAAGCGATGCCAGTCTGGAAAAAATTTGTAGAAAAATTTAATCCTGCAAAGCGAATAAATCCATTTGTTTCTGTTGTTGTTTGTTCTCACGATAGGACTGATGAATTGGAATTCTGCCTGGAAAGTCTGATGAATCTTGAATATTATAACAAGGAAATCATCATAGTGGATAGTGCGCCAAGCAATGATTCAACATTCCAATTAGTACAAAGATTTTCTGATGTTTATTATTTCAAAGAAACACAGATTGGTTTGGATATTGCGCGAAATGTTGGATTGCGGATTGCAAAAGGAGAAATAGTTGCCTTTACAGATGATGATGCAAGAGTAGACCCAAATTGGCTGGATAATCTTGTTCAGAATTTTGCTAATCCGATAGTTGGAGTTGTTACTGGAATAACAATGCCTGTTGAACTTGAAACTGATGCACAGATTTATTTTGAATATACAAATGGTTTTAACCGTGGTTTTTACAGATGTGAATATGATTTCAATAAAATTAATCCCATTGCTGCCGGAAAAGTTGGCGCCGGTGTTAATATGGCAATCCGTAAAAGTATTTTAGATGAAGTTGGATATTTTGATGAAGCTCTTGATGGTGGTATGCCTACCTGCAGCGGAGGCGATCAGGAATATTTTTACCGTGTTCTTATTCATGGATTCAGAATTATTTACGAACCTACTGCTTTAGTTTGGCATCGGCACAGAAGAGATTTTCTTTCTTTAAAGAAAACAATCTATGGTTATGGAGTTGGTGTTTTTGCCTGGTGGACAAGAGCCCTGATTTATGAAAAAGAATTTAAACTTTTGATTCTGGCTCCAACCTGGTTTTTACGACATCACGTTTTGAATATGATAAAATCGCTTGTAAAGAATAAAATAGCCCGGGAACTTGCCATTGCTGAATTTAAAGGAGCAATTACTGGCTCACTAAAATATTTTAAAACTAAACGAAAATTAGACAGAAAGAAAATTATTCCAAGCGAAAAACTATTGCCAAGTAAATTAGCCAAAGAAGTGTTGGAGCTTGAATGATAAGCATAATTATTCCAACTCATAATAGAATTAAAATGCTGCTAAAGGTATTAGATGCATTTGAAAACCAGGAAGCAATTGAACAGACTTATGAAATAATTGTTGTTGCAGATTCCTGTAGTGATGACACTGTAAACGTGATAGAAGCAAACAAATTGAAGTTTTCTTACGATATTAAACTGGTTGAACACAATTACGGTAGTGCAGCGGTCTCCAGAAATTTAGGTGCGAAACAGGCAATTGGTGATCTCCTGGTTTTTATTGATGACGATGTAGTCCCGGAAAGAAATTTTCTCTCTGCTCATTTGCAAAATCAAAATGAAAATACTGTGGTACTTGGATATTCAAAACCAGTTCTACCTAAGACTCCATCATTATGGCAGTATAGAGCAAGAAGATGGTGGGAAGATAGGTTCTTCGAAATGAATCAACCTGGTCATCGGTTTAATTTCAAAGATTTCTTTAGTGGAAATTTTTCAATCTCAGCTTCTCAGTTCAATTTGATTGGTGGGTTCGATGAATCTTTAAAGCGATTGGAAGACTACGAATTTGGTTTACGTTTAATTAAAAATGGAATACACTTTGCATTTTCTACAGAAGCCGTTGGTTTGCATTATGAAACAAATGATTTACGCCAATGGTTAGATAGATTACGACACGATGGTGAAGCAAATTATAAAATGGCTACAGTTCATCCTGAACTTAAAACAACTTTATTTTCAGAAACTTTAAATCTCCCAGGTGTTTACAAAACAATTCAAAACCAAACCAAATCCTTAGCCTTTAGAAAAAATTATTTTGCTGATAAAATAGAAAGTATTCTTTACCAATTCGTTTTGATTCTTGAAAAAATGCGGTTACGAGGAATATGGGAAAAAATTGTTGGTGCTTTAATGGAATATAATTTCTGGCGTGGGGTAGCAAATGAAGTTTCTTCAAAAAACGAATTTTCCAATCTGATGAATGAAGTAAATTCTCAAATTTTAATTTCAGATGATTTGCCCCAAATCGAATTCACCGATTTATTTGCGGACAGCTTTCAAAATGACATTTCAGAAGAAGCAAATAGTAAAGGATTACAAATTACTTATTATGGGAAAACTATTTGCTCATTCGCTCCAACTCCTGGGTCAGAGTCTCTTCAAAATCACCACATTGTACCGATGCTTTACTCCAAGTTGAAAAATATATTTTCACCAGAATTGGCTATAAGTATGATTAATGAAAAAAGGATGCTGGTTAATTGAAAACGAAAATTGTAGATATTGATTTAAGTGAAGTTATCAATCCGATTTTTGTAGAGAAAAGGTTTGAAGAATTGCTTTTAGTTGCTATGTGGAAACATAAACCATTGGGAAAATTAGTAATGGAAATTCCAACGAACAGAGCATTTGATGAAGATCAGATTTTTGAAATTTTAGCTGAAGATTTCGGTGATAAATTATGGGAAGAGGAAATTTCAGGAAGATTGAGAGATATCAATTCAACAAAACTAAATGAGTTACCAGGAATTTCGGTTATTGTTTGTTCAAGAGATAGAGCGGAATGGTTAAGAAGATGTTTGGAAAGTCTTAAAAATTTAGATTACCAGAAATATGAAGTGGTTGTTGTTGATAATTGCACAAAGGATTCTTCAACATTTAATGTGGTTAAAGAAAGCGGATTCAGATATGTTAAAGAAAGCAAACCCGGACTTGATTGGGCACGAAACAAAGGAATTGAAGAAGCTAATTACAATCTGGTTGCTTTTATAGATGACGATGCGATTGCAAGTAAAGGTTGGCTTAATGGTATTGAAAAAGCATTTGAGAATGAAGAGATAATGGCAGTTACTGGATTGGTTCTGCCCGCAGAATTAGAAACAGAAGCTCAGTCAAATTTTGAAATTTATGGTGGGATGAGCAAAGGCTTTTCCGGATTTACTATTAGAAAAGAAAATTTGAATTATAAAACCCGTTTTTGGTCAAGTTCCTGGGGTGTGGGTGCCAACATGGCTTTTAGGAAAATATTGTTTAATAAAATTGGATTGTTTGATGTTGCTCTTGATGTTGGAACTCCCACAGCCGGTGGAGGAGATATCGAGTTCTTTCAAAGGGTTGTATCTTCCGGTTACATACTTAGATATGAACCATCTGCTTTAGTTAAACATTTTCACAGAAAGGATGATATTTCTTTGAAGAATCAGATTTTTAATAATGGAAAATCTTTTCCAGCATATTTAATTTCTGTTTTTAAAAATATAAAACAGAACCGAATGAACCTTGTTTGGTTTGCTTTCTACAGTTGGTTCTTAAGGTGGCTATTATTCCGACTAATAAAATCAAATTTAACTTTGGATAGGAAAACATTTTTCTTTGCGTTTACAGAAATGAGAGGAACGTTGGGTTCATTAAAAGCATATTATCAATCTCGTTTATCCACAAAAAAATTAGTAAAGGTTTTATAATCAACAAGCAATTAAATATTTGTTTATCATTAAACTGGGTAAAGGAATCTTGTGAAAACTAAAGTTGCAAAAGAAAGCAAAACTAAATTAGCGATACTAATTATTTTGGGTATAATTAGTTCCTTTTATTTTTTTAGCTGGTGGTTCCAGGAAAACCGGTTTCTTAATCCTTTGTTTATGATTTTATTTATACTGGCATTTTTATACACCTGTACTCAAGTTTATTCCGTTTGGTATATAATACTTCATGCCAAATTTCCATCATTTAAAGAATATGTTGGAAATTATACTGTGGATGTTTTTGTTCCAACTTTTAAAGAACCAATCTGGTTAATTGAAAAAGCAGTAAGCGCCGCAGTTGGAATAGAATATCCTCATAAAACTTACCTTATTGATGATGGAAATAATCCTGAACACAAACAGATTGCTGCAAAGTTTGGTGCAATTTATATTACTCGCCAAAACAATCTGCACAATAAAGCCGGAAATATAAATAATGCCTTAAATGAATCGAGTGGAGAATTAGTTGCGATTTTTGATATTGATCATGTACCCGCAACTAATTATTTATCCAGGTCAGTTGGTAGATTTAATAATCCTAAAATTGGTGCTGTACAAATTCTTTTAGATCATTACAATTCAGAAGATGGATTTGTAGCTGCTGCTTGCTCAGAATTGAATGATGATTTTTTTGGTCCATCAACGCTTGGTATGAATGGATGTGGTTGTACTACAGTTTTTGGAAGTAATGCAATTTTCAGAAGGAAGGCATTACAATCAATTAATGGTTACATACCTGGCTTAGCAGAAGATTTAAATACTTCCATAACCTTGCATTCTGCTGGATGGGAAACAGATTATGTACCGGAAGTTCTTGCAAAAGGTTTGGTTCCAACAGATGTAACTTCTTTCTTCAAGCAGCAACTCAAATGGTCAAGAGGTGTATTCGATACTTTGTTAAATGTTTATCCAAAACTTGCTCGTAAATTAGAATTTAATAAACAGGTTTGTTACCTAACCAGAATGACTTATTATACTGCTGGACCAGTTGTTGGATTACATATTTTGGCAACCTTAGTTGCATTGCTTGGAATTTCGGAATTAGCTACTTCATATTTTTCTAACTATTTGTTTCACTCGATACCATTTCTTTTCTTCTTTATTTATATACATCAATTCGCAGGAAAAAATTATACAATAAAACCAGCAACAAAAGGATTTCGTTTAAGGGGAATTATTCTTGTTTTCGGAACGTGGCCTATTTATACAATCTCCTTTCTTTACGCTTTATTCGGTATTAGAATTCCATTTATGGAAACGCCAAAGATTCAACGTAAAAGAAGATTTTTTAAATTAATTATGCCCCAGATAGTTGTAGTTATTTTATTGATTGCACTTGCTGCATTTAATTTTTTAACTGAAGATAGAATATCCTCAACACTTATAATAAACATTTTTGCTTTAGGATTAGCGTTTGTACACCTTGGACTTTTTTATGCCGTATGGGAAGATTGGAAGAGGAATAAATCGATTATTCAAATTCCTGAATTAGTGCCGCAGTTAAGCTATAACAATCCTGGCAAGAGGTCATTTAAAACATTTTCTAAAAAACAAGTTCTGTAAAATGTTAGTAAAACAATTTTTAGGTGAAAATGATTTAAACTATTTTTGCATTGATGATTTTTAAAAACCATAATAGTGATTTCATTCTCCTTAAGAATTATTCCTTTGCAGCTAAGAAATTTCTTTTTGAAAACAAATTATTCTTTTTAGTTTTAATCCTCTACTTCATACAATTTTTTTTATTTATTGATAAAAGAATTATGTATGATGAATCTTGGGTTGCTGTTCCAGCATATAATTTAGCTAAAACTGGCGGCTTTTATGTAACGGCAATTACAGATTTTAATGGTTATCCCACCACTGTTTACCAATTCACTTGCTACCAGGCAATCTTGGTTGTTATTCATTTCATCCTTCCAAAATCGATTATAATTTCCCGATTATTAAACGTTGTTATAGTCCCAATCATATTTTTCCTGGTCTATTTTATAAGCCTAAGAATATTTAAAAGCAAAACCTGGAGTGTTGTTCCAGTTCTGCTTTTAGCGGTGGATAATATTTTTTTTCTTACATCATATATTGTTCGACCGGATATAGTACTCGCAATCGGTATTCCTCTTTCAATTTTTGTAATGTATGATAATAAATTTAATCTAAAGAAGGAAAGATCCGTTTGGATCGGTCTGATTTCGATAATCTTTGTTGGTATTCATCCAAATTATATTCTGGTAATTGGTAGTTTTTTAATCTGTTATTTACTTTTTGAATGGAGCAATTTTTCTTTTAAGGAAAACGAAGCAATCATTATCAAGTTTTTAATTCCATTGTTGGTGGGATTAACGGCAGTTCTAATTTTTATTAGTTCAAGTGAAAGTTACAAACATCTTAACCTGATTGATTTTCTTAAAGCCTACCTTTATAAAACTACAACAATTGATGATAAAGGTACAATATTAAATTTGCCTGAACTTCTTCGGCAGGAAGGAAGGAGGTATGACGAATTTTTGAATTATCCATACAGGTTGCATATACTGGTTCTTTTCATTGCATCGTTAATCTTTGGATTTTTTAGCAAAGAAAAAATTATTAAAATGATTGCACTTTCAGTCGGATTTGTACTTTTAGGTCTTACAATCTTAATTGCAAATAAAAATGTTCGTTACTTTACAATGCTGCTGCCGTCTATCAGCATTCTTGTTACCTGGTTTTTTTATCAACTAAATCTTTCATTAAAGAATATTAGCTTTAGAAGAATTTTATATTCGGTATTATTAATTGTAGTATTTTCATCTTTGGCTGGAAATTTATTTTTAATTTATAAACGCTGGGATACAAAATACTCTGATCTGAAAAATGGTTTATACCTTCATCTAAATCCTAAAGACAAAGTTCTTGGAGATTTATTACTCTGGGATATCTTTAAGGATTGCAATTACATTTCATTTATGTCTGACTTAAATAATCTCAAAATCCAATCTTATGATTATGTTATTCTTGGTGGCAAGCAAACGATACAAGATGAAACAAGAAATTATTTTGAAAATAAAATATTTCCCACGCTTAGAACCAGGTTTGTTAAAGAATACAAGAATAATTATTATGGCGATTATAAGATTTATAAAGTGCTTCATTAAAGTAAAATTAAATAGCTTTTCCATAGCAACTGTTATTCATTCAATTTAAATTTGCTTCAACATAAAAGTGTTAGCAAAAGTATATTTTTTAATCGAGTGCAAAATTACAAATTTTGAATTCCACATTTTGAGGAGTAAATTTGTATCGCAAAAAATAAATGACAATTTAGCATTAGAACCAGCGGTTTTAATTAGAAATTGTGGATTGAATAAAATTCTTGAAATGGTTGAGTTTGAAGTTAAGTTTTCATTTAAAATTCTTTAGTGAACCTAATAAGGTGATTAGTAATCTGATTGTTATAGGAAAATAAATTTAGCCGGATAATGATGATTAGGAAAATATTTATACTATTACTAACCATGGTTTCGTGTGTTCTTGCTTCAGAACAAAATAGTGATTGGAAAGTAATAATAAACAGGCTTGACTGCACGGCAAATGCAGGTGAAAAAAACCAAGTTATGATTGAAGTTTATAATGTGAATGGAGAAAAAGCCTATTCCATTTCCAAAGCGCTGCCCGATGATGTGCCTTTTCCTGCAGTTTCTGTTTTTGAAGCAGGGGAGCTTATGGTTATTTATTCTTATAACGGCTTAATTGAATTTTATGATAGTAAAGGAAATTTGGTAAATACTATAAAACCAAATTATAATTCTTCAACTGATAATGAACGAATTATTAAGTACGAAACTTTGAATAAAAAATCGGCTTTACTTATTTCAGAACCAAAACTTACATTTACAAAACTTATTATTGTTTCATCAAATGGTGAAATGAATTTGGAAAAAGAGGTTGAAGGAAATCATGCTACTGGAATAGAAATTTCTAAATCTGGGAATGTTATTGCTGCAGGCACTTACGCGTGGATAGACACCAGCTTTTTTGAACGAACGTCCTTCTTTAATTTTGATGGTGATTTTATTGGCAAGGTAGATTTGAGTTTTTCCAACGGTGGCTTTACTGAGGATGAAAATAAGTTTCTTGGATTTACTAATTCAAATTTATATTTAGCTGAAATTCATTCTTTAAAAATACTTTGGTCGAAGGAATTCCCCAGCGATAAAGTTGTTGCCGATGCAGCATTGACTAAAGAAGGTGTGGCTGTTTTATCATCAGACTTACCAATATTGAAAAAGGGAAAGTGGCTTTATTCCAACCTTCATTTAAATGTTTTGGATAAAAATGGAAATTTGATTGAGGAAAAAAAAGTTGAAATAAATGAAATTGAATCTGCTAAAATTATTGTGAACGGTAATTCCTTTAGTCTAAAGTTAGATGGTAAACAACTTTGCCTTGATTGAATTGTAATGTATTTGAAGCTGGTACGCAGACACCATCGCTTGCCTTTGGAAGTGATTTTATAGACAAATTTGTTGTTAGAAGAATTAAAGAAGCTTTTGAAATTCCAAATATCATTTACCCAATAAAATCTAATTTTCAAATCCTCAATTGCTAAACAATGTTTTAACTTTTGGATCGAACCCCGGAATTAAACTCATTTAATTATTTTCCCCTTCTCATCATATTTAATTTCACTAATTAACATATCATTATCATACTTCGCTTCGCTTTTTACAAAACTGTTGGGATAATAAGTAACATATAGTCCACTTAATTTTCCTCTTTTGTAAAAACAATATTTGGAGATTTCTCCATTTTCATAATACCATGTTTTAAGTCCATCTAATAAACTATCAATATAAGTTTCTTCAAATTCTATCTTACCACTTGGAAAATATTGTTTCGATATTCCTTCAAGCTTTCCACCATTAAAATTCATTTCAGCTTTTAATTTGCCATCTGAATAAAAAGATTTAGAAATGCCAACTAAAACGCCTTTGTTATAATTCATTTCTAAAAGAAGAATTCCTTCTTTATTAAATTCTTGGTTCACTCCAAATTTTAAGTCATTATCAAATTTCATAATTGATTTTACAGTTCCACTGTCATAGTAGGCAATGCAGGTACTGTCAAGTCTGCCTTTGTTATAATTATATTCTGATTCAATATATCCATCCGGGTAATAAGATTTGTTCAAGCCATGTTTAACGCCATCCTTAAAGTTTGTTTCTGATTTTAGATAGCCATTGTCATAATAATCCTTGAAGGTTTCTTCAACTTTATCAAATTTTCCAACTATGTCATACCGGATCCGTTTTATTATTTGTCCGTCTATATAAGAATCAATTACTTTGGTGGAACCATCAGGATAAAAAAGTTTTGAAGTGCCATCGAGTTTATCATTTTTGTAATTTGCTTCAAGCGCGAGTTTTCCAAAATCGAAATAAACCCGATTAGGACCCTCCATCCTTCCATCACCATAATGCCGTTCTACTTCTACTTTTCCGTTTTCGAAAAATGTTTGTGATAATCCATCCAGCCGACCGCCTTTGTAGTTCCATAATCCCATCAACGCACCACTTTTATAATATGTTTTTGTTATGCCTTCCAATTTATCATTAATATAATTTTGAGCTGCTAAAAGCTCTCCAGTTTCATAAAACCAATTGGAAATTCCTTCCAATTTTCCATGAATATAATTCCATTCCAATTGTACTTTCCCGCTTTTGAAATACCACCGATGAATCCCTTCTTCCTTATCATCAACAAACTGCCAATCCTTCCAGAGTTTTCCATCATCATAAAATTCTTTAAAAATTCCTTCGCGTTTTCCAAGACGGTATTCACCTTCGGTTTTAACTGTACCATTTGGGAAATAAGTTTTTTTTATTTCGAAATCCTTCTCCTGAGAAAAAACTAGTATCGTAACTAATTGCAGAAAAAGCATTATTAAACGAATATTGAATTTCATTCTTCCTTATTTCAATTTTGATTATAGGCGCATCAAATTTAACGAAAATTAGTTTCACTTTAATTGATTTTTAAATCAAGCAACTTCCATCCTCAATAAAAAATAGTTAAATTTGCAAAAGAATAAAATGGAGAATTTATGTTTACTTATACTACCAGGGTAAATTTTTACGATGCTGATCCTGCCGGAATTTTATTCTTTGCAAATGTTTTCAAACTGGCTCATTCTACTTATGAGGATTTTATGGCAAGGGCTAAGTTTAAAGTAAATTATTTTACCGGTGATAAGTATGCAATTCCAATAATTCACACGGGAGCTGATTATATTGAACCAATCTTTCCTGATTCTACAATTAAAATTCAGTTATCTGTTACAGAAGTAAAAAATTCATCTTTTGTTTTGATGTACGATTTGTTGAACTCCAAGGATGAAGTGCTTGCGAAATGTAAAACAGTGCACGTTTTTATTGAGAAAAACAAATGGAAAAAGGTAAACATTCCAGCTGAAGTAAAAAAGCATTTGCGGAAATACCTGGTTAGAAATTAAAGTTCTTGTTGTCTTCAAACAAAAGACGAACTTCTTCTCGTTTGATTTTACCAAGCTGAGTTTTGGGTAGTTGCTGTAATACTAAAAATTGCTTGGGTAATTTAAATCCAGCTAGTTTGCATTTAAGGAATTTCAATAAATCAGCAGATAATATTTTTTCAGGTGTTATCGGAACAATAGCTGCCGCAACTATTTGTCCCCATTCGTTGTCTTTCAATCCTACAACGCAAACTTCCCTAACGTTTGGATATTTAAATATTTCCTGCTCAATTTCTGTTGGATTAATATTTTCCCCACCGGAAATTATAATATCATCTCGTCTCGAATCGATATATAAATATCCATCAGAATCCAGGTAACCAATGTCGCTGGTAAAATATTCGTTGTTGATTGAACGCTTATTAGTTTCTTCCGGATCATTCCAATATCCTTGCATTACAGAATTTCCACAAACAACAATTTCACCAGTTTGATTTTGTGGAAGTCGGTTATTTTTGTCATCAACAATTTTTATGATATTTGAACCTAAAGATTTTCCCGAGGAATTTATTTTTTCTGGATTTTCATTTATACATACTGAAGTAACCATCGATGAAGTTTCGGTTGAGCCATAAACCTTTATTACATTCCAACCCAATTCGATTGCTCGCTTCAATAAAATCTCATCACTTGGACCACCTCCAAGAAATACATTCCGAAGTTCTGAGTATGGAGAAATGTTTTTTTCAATCAACCGATTTAAAGTTGTTGGAACAAGCGAAATTTGTGTCGGCTTAAATTCAACTATAGCGTTTATTAAGTCTTCGGTTTTTAGCGATTTAGGAATAATTACAGACGAACCAAAAATGATTGCGCGAAATAATATCTGAATCCCGCCAATATGATATAAAGGAAGGCTGACAAGCCATTTATCGTTATTCTGAAAATTAAAATGTGAACTTGAGGTAAGTGCACTACTAATTAAATTGTGAAAAGAAAGCATAACTCCTTTTGCCAAGTTAGTAGTTCCGGAAGTGTAAATAATCAAAGCTGTATTATTTTCTTTAAAACTATTTTCACAAAAAGGAATTTCATTGTTATAATCTTCCGATAAAGGGAAAATAATTTTTCTTATAGAAGCAGAGTTGTTTGTTAATCTCTTTTTTAGGTTTTGATGAACCAAAATAAATTCTGATTCGGAATGAATTATTAAATTATCCAGTTCATCATCTATTAGCCGGATGTTAAGTGGAATTGGAACTGCGGAAATATTCCAGAGAGAAAAAAGAATTGTTATTGAGTCTAGGTTATTTTCACTAATTAAAGTAACGTGTGTTCCTTGATTAATACCCAGAGAAATCAATTTATTTGTAGCGATCAAAATTCTTTCTTCAAATTCTCTATAGCTAATTACAACATTATCAAAATATATTACGGGATTGTTAAGGATAGAATCTGAGTTTTTATTTAGGAAATCAATGATCATTTATTTGAAAAGTACATTTGAGAAGTTTTTATAAAAGAATTCCAATTGCAAACAGTGCTCCATACAAAGCAGAAAGTTTAGCGGTTAATTCCAAAGTTTTGTTCAATTGCTTTCCTTCAAGAGTAAAAATCATTTTGATCAAACGGTAAGATATTGGGAAAGTTAACAATGGGAGAAAAACCCATACTTCTTGTTTGTAAGTAAAAAAAACAACAACTGGAGTTAAGTAACTTATTATCATAAAAAAAATATACTGCAAACGAGTAAACTGTTTTCCAAAAATTACAGCCAGCGTTTTTTTACCAGCCAGCTTATCTTCATCAGTATCGCGGTAATTATTTACCACAAGAATATTTGTTATTAAAGCGCCAACAGGAACTGAAGCCCAGAAGGAGAGTGTTGTTACTTTTAATGTTTGAACGTAAAAAGTACCTACAGTTCCAACTAATCCAAAAAAAAGGAATACGAATATGTCACCAAGTCCATTATAAGCAAGCGGGTAAGGTCCGGCAGTATAAGCAAACCCGGCAAGAATAGAAAGAATTCCAATTACCAAAATTGGATAGCCGCCCAAATTAATTAAGTATAATCCTAACAGAAAAGAAGTTCCAAAAGTTAATACAACACCCACTTTCATTTCGGCAACTGTAATCCAGCCAGAAGCTAAAGCGCGACGCGGTCCTGATCGTTCTTTTTTATCTGTACCTTTCAGAAAATCATAAAGATCATTTGTAAAATTTGTTCCAACTTGAATTAATACAGAGCAAATAAGAGCTACTAAAGCAGCAATAGGTTTAAAGCTGTTTTCATTCATAGCTAAAGCAGATCCAACTACGACAGGTACAGTTGCTGCAAGTAAAGTTTTTGGTCTGCTGGCAAGTAACCAACTATTAAGTTTTGATATTTTTAAGATGGTCTCAGTCATATTAAGTTAGAAAGTTTCAAGTAACAAGTTATAAAGTAAAATTTAAGAATGAGAATGAAATAATTATGGAATGAATTATTATTGTTTGTTCTGATTTTTTCCATTCTTAATTATTCATTTTTAATTATTCATTTATTTAAGGTACCCTCGTAAATTTTTTGAAATCAGGTTTTCTTTTTTCTAAATATGCTTTTTTACCTTCCTGTGCTTCTTCACTCATATAATAGAGTAAGGTAGCATTTCCAGCAAGTTCCTGAATTCCAGTCTGTCCATCCAGCTCAGCATTAAATGCAGATTTTAAAAGACGAATTGCCAGAGAACTCTTTTCTAAAATTTCCTTTGCCCACTGGATTCCTTCCTGCTCCAATTGATTGATGGGCACGACTTTGTTTACTAACCCCATCTCCATTGCTTCCTGAGCATTGTATTGACGACAAAGGTACCAGATTTCCCGGGCTTTCTTTTGCCCAACCAATCGAGCAAGGTAACCTGCACCGAATCCCCCATCAAAGCTGCCAACTTTTGGACCGGTCTGACCAAAGATTGCATTGTCTGCAGCAATTGTTAAATCGCAAACAACATGTAAAACATGTCCGCCGCCAATTGCATACCCGGCAACAAGTGCTATTACTGGTTTTGGGATACTTCTAATTAATTTTTGAAGATCAAGCACATTTAATCGGGGGACATTATCTTTACCAACATAACCTTTATCTCCACGTATCCGTTGATCACCACCAGAGCAAAAAGCATATTTCCCATCCTTTGATGGACCTGCGCCAGTTAAAAGTACAACTCCTATTTTTGAATCTTCTCTTGCATTTGTGAATGCATCAATCATCTCTGTTACAGTTTCGGGACGGAAAGCATTCCTAACCTCTGGACGATTTATTGTAATTTTAGCGATGCCAGCCATCTTTTCATAAATAATATCCTTATATATTTTTGCTTTCTTCCATTTAGATTTCATTTAAATTCCTTAGTGATGCTAAAAGTTATAACAAATAAATTTTCAAGAAAATTTCTTAATAAAACTGTTGATCAAACTTACGAAAACTTCTGGTTTTTCTAAATGAACATTATGACCAGCATTGGATACGATCTGGTGGTTAACATTACTTAGAGAGGATGCCATCAATGAGTTTATATCCGAGAATTTTTTATCAAGTTGCCCGGTAATTAGCAATACATTACAATTAATATGTTCTAGTTTGCTCCATAGATGTGGCATTACTCCTTGTCCAAATCCTCTAAGAGAATTTGCCAACCCGGTTTTTCTGTTGTTCAATTTATCATTTCTTATTTTTTCAAGAATTTCCTGTTTCAGTTGTCTCTGAGATGCAAAAAGTGGTAGGCTCATCCAATAATCTACAAACTTTTCAACTTCCTCTTTTTCAATGAATTCAGCTAACCTCTCATCATTATTTTTTCTTTCACTTCGTAATTTTTCGTCAATAATTCCTGGCGTTGTGCTTTCTAGAATTAATCCATTCACTTTTTCCGGATGAGTTACAGTGTACCAAAGTGCGGCTCTACCACCCATAGAATAACCAATTAAAATTATTTCAGTCAAGCTTAATTTTTGGATTATCGCATGAATTTGCGAAGTGATTGCATCTGAAGTGTAATGCGATATAACTTGTGGCGAATCGCTTTTACCATGACCAATTAAATCGATTGTAATTACTTGAAATTCAGAAGGAAGTTTTGGAATTATATCATTCCAATCTTTACATGAACCAGTGAAACCGTGGAGGAATAAAATTACTTTTTTTGTAGGAATAATTTTTTCTGGAGTTTCAAAACTAATTCCAATGTCGGAAGTTATCAACAACATTACATTTTATCATTTGTTAATGTATTACCAACTATTTCCCAAAACTTTTTTCTTTGAACTGCTGATTTATGCGCATCGGTTTTTATTTGGAGAACTGAAAGATTTTTTATTTTTATAGCTTTAAGAAATTCAGATTGGAAATGATTCCAGTTTTTAATTTTGGTGAACTTGCCACCATAAGATTTAACAAAAGGGGAGAAACTGAGACCATGCGGAGTAATAAAATATTCCTTAAATATTTTTTGATAATCCGAGATTGGAAGCATTTCAAAAATTCCTCCGCCATCATTATTGATTAAAACAACTACAAGAGGAATTTTATATTTTTTAGATGTAAGTAATCCATTAAGATCGTAATAGAAAGCAAGATCCCCGGTAATTAATACAGTAGGTTTATGCCGATGTTCTGAAATACCAAGCGCTGTAGAAGTAATCCCATCAATTCCGCTTGCACCGCGATTGTTAAATATCAAAATTGATTTCTTTAACTTTGGTGCAAAATAATCTAAATCCCGAACAGGCATACTGTTAGAAATCATTAATGAAGAATCATTTGGCATCAGTTGAATAACTTCATTTATAATTCTTCCTTCAAATGGAAAGCTGGCATTATCAATCATTTTGTTTTTGATTTTAGATGCTAATGATTCGGCATTCAAGAAAATGTTTAACCAACTACTATCCTTATTCTCAAATTTATCTTGCTTAAGTTTTTGTATTACCAAATTGCAAAAATCGGCTGGCGGAATTCCTAATGCTGCTTTGGCTTTATTTGTAGGATCATACCTGTCACCAGTTGTATTTACCAGGTATTTTATCGCAAATGAATTTTCAAAAAATAATTCCAATCCTTTTGATGTTGGTGTTTTGCCAAATTGAAGAATTAGTTCTGGCTGAAATTTTTCAATAAGATTTTTAGCTCTTAGAATTCCCTCAAAGCTGGAAAGGATATTTTTCTTTGAATGACCTCCGAACCTTAACTGAGAAATGCCATCAGCTATAATTGGGTATTTCAATATTGATGCGAGTTGGTTACAGAGTTTTGGAAAATCGCCTTTTTCATCGTCCGGACCTGCTACAATTATTCCTTTCCTAACTATTTTTAAAAGATTATATAATGCACTAAAATCCCTTTGACTAATGGAATTCCCCAATGGAATCGATTGAATTTTGTTGTTTAATTCTTTGCCACTTGTAGAAAATTGTATTAATGAATCGTCAACTTCATCTGTATAACTAAATGGTTCAAATGGTTTTCTGAATGGAAAATTTAAGTGAACGGGACCTTTCTTCTTTAACATGCTTTCAGAAAAAGCTCTTCTTGTAATTATTAATAATTCTTTCAGTTGTTTTTCAGTTGGTTCAGGCAATCCAACATTAAAAAACCAATTGATGTGGTTGCGGTAAATATTGTCCTGGTTAATAGTTTGGTTAGCGCCGGAATTAAGCAGCTCTGGTGGTCTGTCTGCTGTGCAGATAATAAGCGGAACGTGATATTGATATGCTTCAATTATTGCTGGATAGAATTCTGCAGTAGCTGTTCCAGATGTACTTACTAAAACAACCGGAAAATTTGATGCCTTAGCTAAACCCAATCCAAAGAAAGCACTTGACCTTTCATCAATGATAACAAATGATTTAATTTTTTTATTCTGACTAAATGCAATTGTTAATGCAGTGTTTCTGGAACCGGGGGAAAGACATGCATATTTAATTCCAAGATTAGTAAGTTCATTTACAAATGTTTCAGCCCAAAGAATATTCCGGTTAATTTTTATTTTCATTATCAAATAAGGAAAGGATGGGTTTAAGTTTTAATTCTGTTTCTTTATACTCTGATTGAGGTTCAGAGCCTTCCACAATTCCACTTCCGGCAAATGCATAAATTTTTTTACCTTTTGCCAGTGCAGATCTAATAGCAACAGTAAATTCTCCTTCACCTTGTAAGTTGAACCAGCCAACTACTCCCGAATATAACCCGCGGGAATAATCTTCCATTTCCTTTATAACCTGCATAGCACTTGATTGTGGTACCCCACATACTGCAGGAGTTGGATGCAATATTTCAAGTATATTAAATATATTTCCATTGGTATGTACTTCAGCTTTTATTGGTGTCCATAGATGCTGAATATTATGAAGTTTTTTAATTTTTGGAATTGAATCGTAAGTAACTTTTATATTTAATTTATTGAATTGCTTTTCTATAAAATCTATTACAGTCTTATGTTCATGCAGATTTTTTACACTTGAAAGAAGTTCCTCTTCGATTATCTTATCCTCAATTTCATCTTTACCTCGTGGTGCTGAACCTGCAAGAGAATCAGTTTCAACAAAATCCGGATGGAATTTTACCAACTTTTCCGGTGATGCTCCAAAGAAGGTGGATTTTCCGGAATGAATAGCGAAGATATTACACTCCGGATATTTTTTTCGGAATTGGTTTATAAAATCAAAAATATTTGGATCAGTATCTAATTTTAATTCAACACTACGAGATAAAACTACTTTTTTGATAATTTCCGAATCAATTTTTTCCAGGGCTTCTTTAACATATTCAATCCATCTTTTTCTTTCTTTTGGTCCATTTCCAATTGATGAAAGAATCTTAGGCATATGTGCAGATTGAACCGTGGCAGATTCATTATTCAGGATTGAAATCCTTCGATTGAATTCCTCAATAATTTTTTCTTTAGGAGAATCAGGAGTATAAATGAAATTATAAAAGACTTGCTCGGTTTTTCCATTTTTTACAAGTAAAATTCTTGGAATTGTCCAGTTGGAATCTGGATAGTTGTCCCATAAGTCAGGTTCGCTTTCTGGTAAAAACTTCATTCCGCCAACAAACAAAGGAATTTGCAGTTCCGATGAGTTCAAATTCGAATAAAAATTATTATTCCAATTCTTAACTTTTTTTTCAGAGGATGAAAACCTATTTATGCCGTTTTCGGTTATGGAAAAAAGCTCACCCAATCCCATAAAGCTAAATTGACTTTCTGGTTTTTCCCAGTAGAAAAATTTCTCAAAGCTTTTGGAAAGTGTATTAACCTTTTCGTTGAAATGAAAGCCGTCAGCTTCAAAATGATAGCTAATCAATGTATTGTTAATTTTACCGGCTAGTTTTTCTGCGGCGTTGGTTATAAATGCGGTAAATTTTTCTGTTGCAAATTTGTTCAAATTATGTTTTTATTTATTAAAGAATGAAATACCGGTATTTTTAATTATTATAATTTTTAATTTCTATAAACGAATTCTTTAAATTAAAATGTGTTATATTTTATAAAGAAATCATTTACCTAACAATCGTAAATTTAACTAAATATTGTCCAAAATATCAATTGATTCTGTTGATTATCCATATGTAACAAAATTTAGCAAAAAGGCTAAACGAATAAGAATTCAGATAAGTTCTGATAAGGGATTGGAGTTAATTGTCCCTTCAAGAATGTCTATAACCGAAGCAGAAAAGTTACTTGAATCAAAAAAACAATGGATTAAGAAGCATCTAAAAAAAATTTTCAATAAGGAAAAAGAATATTTTTATTTTGGTGAAAAACTTTTTATAGAACAGCAGTTTGATATGTTTTTAAAATCGCCACAAGTAGAACTAATTGGGCACAAATTATTGTTAATTACTACAGTAGGGAATGAATTGCCTAAACAAAATATATTTGATAGCTGGTTAAGAAATGCTGCAGTGGAATATATTCCCAGCAGGACTAATGCTTTGGCAAAAAAACATGGATTTATATTTAATCGATTGAAAATCAGAGGACAAAAATCCAGATGGGGAAGTTGCTCCGGAAAAGGGAATTTGTCATTCAATTTTAAATTATTATCCTTTAGAAAGGAAGTAATTGATTATGTCATCATTCATGAACTTTGTCATCTTAAAGAAATGAATCATTCTAGAAAATTCTGGAGTTTGGTGGAATTATATTTACCCGACTATAAAAACTATAAAAAAATACTAAAAGGAATTTCCTGAAAGGAGATATTTTAACTATGATAGATGAAAAAACTCAATCAGCTCTAAACTTGTGGGAGCATATAATTGGCTCTTACGAAAATTTAAAGCGAGCTCAGGTAAAAACCATTTTTGAGAATAAACTTACAATACCACAATATAGTTTACTCGAAGTGCTTTATACAAAAGGATCTATGCCTCTAAAAAAAATTGCTGAAAAGCTTTTTGTTAGCGGAGCAAATATTACTTGTGTAGTAGATAATTTGGAAAAGGAAGATTTTGTGAAGCGGGTTCCTTCCAATATTGATAGAAGAGTAATAATGGCGGAGCTAACTTCCAAAGGTGAAGAAAAAATTGCTAAACTGTTTCCAGTTAATGCTAAAAATATTTCTGAAATAACAAAGAGATTAACTTCCGAGGAATTTGTGATTCTGGAAAAGTTGCTTAGGAAGTTAGAGAAGGAAAATAATAATGATTAGTGAATGAGTAAATATTAATTTTTAAAAACAATTGCTATCCACTCATCCATTTGAATTGTTTCAATTTTTCGGAAACTCAACTTTTCGTAACAAGAAATAATTTCTTGTTCATCTGTTGTTAAGAGACCGGATAAAATTACCAAACCGGAGGTGTTATTACATTTTTTTATTTCTGGCGCAATATCTAATAAAACATTTTTTTGAATATTCGCCAGGATTAAATCAAATTTCTTGTCTACAACTTTATCAATTTCTGCAAGCCTGAACTCAACTTTATCCGATACGGAATTCAATTCGCAATTCTCGATTGCATTTTCATAACACCATTCATCATTATCAATTGCAAGAGCATTCTTTGCCCCGAGCTTTACAGAAGCAATAGCAAGAATGCCGGTTCCAGTTCCAACATCTAAAACAGTAACACCTGGTTGAATGTATTTTTCTAAAGTTTGAAGAACTAGTTTTGTAGTCTGATGTTCACCGGTACCAAAGGACATTTTCGGATCAATTGTAAGAACAATTTGATTTTCTTTAGGAATGTATTTTCTAAAAGTTGGTTTAATTACAATCCTATCATTTATCTCAATTACATTTAAAGACTTTTCCCATTCCTCATTCCAATTTTTATTCTCAAGTTCATTTTCTTCAACCGAATAGGAATTTATTAGTTTTTCTTCTGCAATGCTTTCAAGAATGTCTTCGATCTGTTTCTTATTAATTTTATTTTGTTCCGGAACATAAACTTTAAGAAAATTATTTTCTTCACTTATACCAGTGATTTCTAATTTCCATAAAACTCCACTCACCAGATCGGGGAGGAATGGGTCGGTTTTTACAATGAATTCTGTATAGGTTTTCATTTTTAAAAAAAGTAGTTAAATGTTCGGTTTCCCAAATTCCAGAGAATAAATTAAATGAGTCAATACATCACCAACCTGCTGCAAAGTTTCTTTACCAATGTTATCAATTGTATCTAAGCTGGTGTGCCAGTAATTTCTTCTTTTGTTTGGTGTGTTGGCGCCAATCAAATCAATATCCACAATGTCTATTGTTTTTAATCCTGCCTGATTTAATGGAATATGATCATCTTCAATTGGAGAGCCTTCCAGGGCGCTAAACGGAGTAGCATTTAAATCCTGTGCAATATTCCAAACTAAATCAACAACTTCCGGAGCAAATTGAATAGATTTACCTTCCTTGTAAAAAATGGCTTCTTTATCGCCAACCAAATCGAGCAGAATTCCAAAATATGGTTGGTAATCTGTTGGCTTACTTGCTGCAAAGTATTTCGAACCAAGGAAATAATTTTGCAAATCGGATTCCTTACCATAATCTTCACCATCAAACAGGATTAAATCAATTCCGTAATTAACCGGATTTTCTTTAAGTAACTGTGCAAGTTCCAAAATTATTCCAACTCCACTTGCGCCATCATTTGTTCCGAGGATTGGTTTTAGTTTTTTAGCTGCATCTTTATCCTGATCTGCTCTTGGACGGGAATCCCAATGAGCACAAATAAATATTCTGTCTTTAGAATTAGAATTAAACTTTGCGATGATGTTAGTTAGGTCAAGTTTTTCATCGTCATATCCGTTATAAGAAAAATTTTGTAACTCAACTGCATCTGTAGATTTTCTCAATTCTGTTTCTAAATACTTAAGCGCTTGCTGATGACCCATGGAATTTGGATTGCGCGGACCAAATGCAATTTGTTCCTCGATATACTTGTAAACATTATTTTTGTCAAACATTGGAATTTTAATTGCTGATTTTAAATAATATGGCTGTTCAACTTTGGTTTGCTGTTCTTTACTGCATGAATAAAATGCTGTTAGTATAATTAAAAGAATAAGAATTTTATTTATTTCTAATTTCATTTTAAATTTTAAAATTTTATGAAAAATATGGTCTTTCTCTAAACGTAACACCTATTTCTTCCTCAACAAATTTTCTTGCACTTTCAATATCAACAGAAGTATAATCAACTACAGTCATAACCACACTGCAAAATTGTTTAACATTTTTTGCAAAATTGATCATCTCCTGATGCATTTGCGGATCAACTTTCATCAACTTGGCATATTGGTCTTTATCAACTGAATTTAAACTGATTGAAACCACGTCTATTAATCCTTTAAACTCAGGAGTTATATCCCGCTTATTAATAACATTACCATGTCCGTCTGTATCCAATCTTGTTGTGCCACCTTTGCTCTTTACATATTTTGCCACTTCTTTTACTACTTCCCAGCGAATGGTTGGTTCACCATATCCACAAAAAACTATTTCATCAAACTTAGTTGGATCATCAATTTCTTTAATATAAGTTTTTGCTTCTGGTTCCTGCGATTTACTCATTTTAAGATTATAACCTTTAACAGTTGGATCTTCTTTCCTTTTGCAAAAAACGCAATCGGCATTGCACCTATTAGAAACATTTATGTAGAGGGAATTTTTAATTTTGTATGTATAAGTTAATCCGGGCATTGCTCCAATTCCAAATAGCTTGAAAGCGTTTAACGATGTTGCTTTTGCTATATCATCAATCGTAAGGTTGTGCACCTCAGCCATTTTTTTTGCAACAAGATTTATATAAGCTGGTTCGTTTCTTTGTCCTCTGTGAGGAAAGGGAGTCATAAATGGTGAGTCAGTTTCAAGTAGCAAGTTATCTATTTGGATGCTGTTTAAAATATTTCTAAGAGTATCAGCTTTTTTAAAAGTAATGTTCCCAGCAAAAGAAATATAATAATGCATTTCAACAAGTTCTCTTGCATCTTCAATAGTACCTGCAAAACAATGAAACTGTGCTTTCAATCCAGATCCCTGGTAAGGACGAATTATTCTCATCAAATCTTCATCAGCGTCCCGGTTATGAACGATGATAGGTAACTCAAGTTTTATAGCGAGTTTTATTTGCTCTTCAAATACCTTTATCTGCTTTTCTTTGGGGGAAAAATCGTAATAATAATCTAAGCCAATTTCCCCAATTGCAACCACTTTTTTATGGGAAGCTAATTTTTCAACTTCAAGCATTTGGGATGAATTACATTCTTTGGAATCTTGTGGATGAATGCCAACAGCGGCATATATGAAATCATACCTCTCAGCAAGCGCTATTGCATTTGCAGAACTTGCCAGGTCAGTTCCTGGAACTATTATATAATCAATTCCAGATTGTTTTGCCCGTTCGATAACTTCGTCAACATCATCAGTATAATTTGGATAAAAAAGATGAGCATGTGTGTCTATATACATATATAATATTCTTTCTAATAAATACTTTTACAAAAATTACAGATAGAAATATTTTTACGATACTTGATTTTTTAGATTTGTATTGCTTGGTCAACTGGCAAACATAAAGAATCCGGAATCATTTTTCTTATCATCACATACAAAGTTAACGAAATATTTCTTATTGGAGAAAGATTACCAATTGTATCTACATTGTTATTGCGAACAACTCTGTTGGTATACAGTTATAATTTATAATAAAAACAGAAAAAGTAATTCTGAATTCCATTTCAAATATATTGTTATGAAATTTTTAGATAAGTTTTTGGTTGTGGTAATTAGAAAATATTTTACTTCAAACTAAACTGTTGCAAAATATTTAAGAGAAGAGTTCCATCAATTAAAGTTAATAATTGCTGGTTTAATCCAATTAGCTTTTTACAATCAGATTTAAAGCTGCCAAAAGTAATGATAAAGGATTTTGAAATTTTTACCTGATCAGAAAAAGTATTTAAAAATTTATTAATTGTTTCCAAATTAGTATACTGTGCGCTGGTTAGTAAAACTAAAATATTTTGTTCGTTGTTGTTAACCATTTTTGAGCCTAATACAACTTCATCCTTAGAATTTTCATCGTACATCAAGATTTTTGTGTTATTAAATCCAAGTTTAACCAGGATTTTTTTTGCTGCCTCTCTTAACTCATTCTGATTATATTTATGTATCTCAGTGTTAACATTAATAATTGTATCTTCTACTTTTTGCTCACTGATTAGCTCAGCTTTAATATCAAACAATACTAACCATTCTTCTACGGAAATAAATTCCGCAACAGTCGATGGTGAAAAATTATAAAATATATTTTTATGGAAAAGACCTTTCTCAGATAATTTTGAATAGATTTTTTCTTCGATTGTATTTTCAGTCCAGTAAGAATAAATATTTATTGTTTTTTTGATATTACCGAAATCAATCTTATCCTCAAGTTGCCAAACAGAATTAGGGTTCCACCAATGATCAAAATGTATGATTGTTGAGAAATTTCCGAGATTTATTTTTTTCTGTACGGCTTTAACATCAGCTAAAAATATTTGAGCTTTATTATCTCTAAAATCATTTACTGATTTTTCAAGTTCCGCTTCCAGCATTCCTGTTTTGTATATAACAAAGTCCAGGTTATGGGTTGTAAATAATTTCTTTAACCGGTCTAAACCAAGTTTTTCATATTGGGAAAAAACAACAACTTTATCTTTACTTGATTGAATGAATTCCAAAATTTCTTTTGCTTTACTGGCTTCAAATTCTGTTGATGCAAAATTGCAAATTTGCATTAATTGATGAAGTAAACTAAATATTTGTGGTCGAACAATGTAATAGTTTCCTCTTTCAATAGTTGAATAAATTGTTAATTCTCCTTCCTGAATTATTGCATCATACTCCTTAACCTGCTCCTCGCACATTTTAAACCACTTATTATGGTAAATTCTATCTGGAAGTTCAGCAGTTTGCCCATCCATTGTTCTTGATAATTTTACGGAAGATAATATATTATTCCATTCAAAATCAGGAATGAGATTTCCAGTAAAATCATTGTACAACTCGCGAAGGTTAATTTCTAATTCAACCTTTCGTTCTTCCTTTAATAAACCTGAAAGGATCCACAGATATTTTGGTTTGTTCTTTTTAAATAATTTGTTTAGCAATGAAACAGCTCTAACATCCTGAAATTCATCAAGGATCACGCAATCAATTTTATTAAGTAAATCCTTTGGAATAATTCCATTCTGATAATCATTAAAAAAAACAGAATAGCTTGTGATAATTATCTGGCTCTGGTTGAACCATATTTTTTTCCTTTTTGGTTCATCTTCTGGAATAATACAAGTTTTTAAATCCGGTGCCCAATTGCTAAAATGACCGTTCCATCCTTCCGGAATACCTGAGACATTTGGCAGGTGTAAAATTCCAAATTCTGAATTTTTAGTAAGCACTAATACATTTTTGATCCGGTTCTTATTAAATAGGAAATTAATAGAATTAATAACTTGAACAGTCTTACCTAAACCATGTTCGTCGGCTAAGTAACAGAATGGATTATTAATTAAAAAGTCGATTCCTTCTTTCTGGAAAGCATGTAAGTTGTCAAACGTCTTGCTATCACTGTGAAAGTTCATTTTTTCCACTGGCGTTATTGTGGAGATATATTTTGTATCAGCTTCAATTATTTGCGGTTCTGGTATTCTCAATTTCTGAAAATTAAAATTTTTAGTTTTAATAGATTTGGTAAGTTCTAATTTATTTAATCCCTTAATTTTTGCATTAAATGGAATTGCCCCTGATAAATTTTTTGAAATATTTACAAAGGAAATTTCCTTTAGTGAAATATTTTTAATTTCATTCACCAGATTTCCCATCGGTACAAATGTGTTGGTGATTAAATTAATATTATCTGATGGAGCTGATAATAAACTGAATTGTAAATTAGAAATATTCGTCTCAAATTTTTCTACGTTAAGCAGAGAAACGTCATAAGTATTGGAAGAAACAGGTAATAGATTGGAAGAAATTTCAGCATAGTAAAGAAAGAATTGAGAAATAATATGTTCATTAACAAGCTTAAAATCCTTTCCAGTAGGTAGAAGATTATTACAAACGAAATTTGGCTTAATGAAAAATTGTTCAATTAACTTATCTGCTTCAAAATCAATTTCTTTAATAAATTCCCATTTGCCAGGTTGATAAATGTTTATAAAAATTTGTTCCTGAAAACTCCAACTTTTTTCAAAATAAATATTCTCAATTTCTCTGTAATAAAATAAGCGAAATGTTAATGAAACAGGTTCAACTATTTTAATTTGTTGGGTTGGAATATCTATTAAAAGAAAATTTGAAGCTGGTGAATATTGGAAAGTAATTTCCTTTTCCCGGGGAAACAAATTTTGAGAAACTTCAATATTCGATAAACTGAAAAAAATACGATTGGTTTTAGGTGTTTGGAAAAATCCATTTTTTGATTTTGTGGCTTTTACTCTTAACCACTGTTCGAATTGTTTTCTTTCGATAAATCCTTTTGAGCCAAAATATGTAGTTCTTAACCGGATAACAGGAATAACAAAAGCTGTTTTAAAATATTCTTCCCAAACAATTTTTGTTGGCGAAATAGAAAATCCTTTTACGGAATTGGATGGTTTCTTCAGCCATCGTTTCCATTGCCAATCATCCGGCTTTTCAATTTTATTAATTGATTCGGCAACTTTAAGCCTTGCATTTTTCAGCATTGCATTTATTCATCAACTTTTTGTAAGTGAACCTGCTCGCATGCTGTTTTTAATCTGTCAAATGGTTCTATCAAATTACGCGTAATGGAAATCTGGCTTAACCGTTCTACAATTTCCGGTAGTTCAGAAGCAAATTTTTTAGCAGTTTCAACATAAATTCCATAATCGCCAGAAAGTTTGTTTTGTTCTTCACTTGATTTTTTACTTGGAGTATGATCTTCCTTTTCTTTGAACAATTTTATTGCACGAACACCTTGCTTGTTATTTATTCCAAGAAAAAGCGGATCTCTTACAAGAATCAAATCGAGATCATCTTTTATTGCTCCAAGCAGCGGAAGAGCAATCAGCTCAACCAGAATATGTTCAAGAAGAACATCACCATATAACGTCTTCTGGAAGTTGGTTGGTTTTATCGGTGCAGTTACGCGGAATTCTAAAGGTTTAGTATCCGGATCAGTAACAAGGATTGCTCCCATTACACCGGCGTTATCATCAAATGTATATGTTTCTAAGAATGCAATTCTTACAAGATCCATTTTTATCTCCGAGTTGTTATTCTATTATTACAGAATTATCGGGAAATTTCCAATTTAGTTGAATTTGTCTGAAAGGATGGAAAATGTAGAATGGTTGAGGGATGATGGAGTTTTTTCTGTTTGACGTCTGACGTTTGATGGATGAAAGTTGATGAAAGATGTATGATGGAGTTTTTCTGTCTGACGTTTCACTTTTTACAATTTAGGCACGGGATTGCTAATGTAGAATACAATAGAAAAAAGTTACCCTCTTATATAAATTTTTCTTGCTTTTGTAATTTGAAATTATTAACGTATTGCCAGTATTTAAGCGGGGAAACCCAGTTATATGAAATGGTTCATCTTTTCGTATTTTCCTTTCCTTTTGATGACGTCAAACTCACCTTATTCATACATACATTTTAATTTAGAATCCATTTTAATTTCATATAGATTTGTTCAGAATAAAATTATAAACGCACAAAAAAATATTTTTTTATGCAGAATAAATAAACACTACAGTTTTAAATAAGTAGTAACTGATAATTATAAAATTGAAAATGGTTTTTGAAGAATTGAAATCGGTAATTAGAAGATGGAAATTGGAATTGAAAAGCCGGAGGTTGGTTTTTAAAGAGATGAAATTTGTAATTGGAAAACGACAATTGGTTTTTAAAGACCGGAAATCAGAAATTACTAAGTGGTTATTGGTAATTAAACAGATGAAACTGGTAATTAAAGAAATGAAACTGGTATTTAAAGAGAGGAAACTGGTAATTGGAAAGTGGAAAATGGTTTTTATGGATAAAAAATCAGTAATAATTAAATAACAGTTGGTTTTTGTTCGTTTTTTAACAAAACACTGCTTTCTTAATGAATTCATGATATAATTTTTCTATAAATGGAGTTTTTAGCTCAATTTGGCGGTTTCCTAAAATGATTTTCGAGGCTAGTGTGATGGCAAACCTTGCCTACCGGCAGGCAGGCGTGAGACAGTAATTATTGAATAACTGTTCGAATTTAACATTTGACGTCTGACATTTAACGTTTGACGTGATAATAGAGAGTTTTTGGTTGCCCGCAGCTTAATAAACTAAATAGAACTAATAATATTATAAGGAGGACCTAATATGAACAAGCACGAAAGAAACAAGCTGGAAATGCTTGGCGTGGTTTGGAAATTTGGTGAAAGTGTGAAAGAATCTTTTACAGGCGTTCCTGCCATTATTAATGGTTTTGCTGATATTGAAATGATCCATAAGGAAATTGGATTAAACGACAACGTGGTAAAAGAAGGAACTAAGGGAAAAGTTATTTCTAAAGACATTTCGCAGGACGAAATTATTTCCACAGGATTAGTATTTGCCGGTGCAATTTACGGATATGCAGCCGATAAAAATGATGCTGAGTTAATAACTTTTGCAGATATAAACAGCAAAACTTTTTTAAAACAGCGCGATTCGGAAATCCCTTTGTTTGTTGAAAAAATATTAGACAAAGCTGTTGAGCTTGGCAATGGACTTATTCCTTATGGAATAACCGAAGAAAAAAGAACGGCAGCCAAAGAAAAGTTAGATGATTATTTAGAGAAATTCGGAAGCGTTAGTATTGGCAAAGGGACCAAAAAATCTGCAAAGGAAACTATTGTAAATCTTTTAGATAAAGCTGATAAAAAAATTAAAGTATTAGATAAGCTGATGATTAGTTTTAAGGAAAGCAATCCCGAATTATATTCTAAGTATACAGCAGCACGTGTAATTTATGATAAAGGCGGGAGCCATAAGGCGGATGAACCGGAAACGCCAAAACCGGATGAACCGGAAACGCCAAAACCGGATGAACCGCAAAAATAAATAATTGAATTGCCGGGTAATGGTAAGAAGTAACTCAATTGGTAGCCGCAATCCCGCACTGCGGAACTACGGCTACCTATGTTAATATATTCCTGCGCGTCACCGAGCATGAGTATATCCGAGAACTAGTATTTCATGAATAAAAATACAATAAGAAGGGATTATAAATTATTTAAATACACTATTGTGAAAATTAATTTATCAAATTTAAGTTAACGGACAGACTTATGATCCGTGACAAACAAGAAGCTACTATTTAACAAAATGGACGACTTGAGGAAGTATTTAATCAAAAAACTTTTTCTATAAATAAGTTGTGTGCAATGCTATGGCGATAGTGCAACTTTCACTCGTCATTTGTAAATTTGAACAGACTAATAAGACATAAGATAATAAAATGGAACAACACCTGAACCGCTTTATTGATACATATACAAAGGCAATAAAAGAAAATAATGCAGCGATTTTTGCAGGTGCAGGACTTTCTATTCCAGCAGGGTTTGTGAATTGGAAAAATCTATTGAGAGACAGTGCAACCGCACTGATAAAAATCTGTATTTTGGACAAAGAAATAATTAATAGAATTTTATAATGACATTTAATGAAGATTCAAGAGTAAAAATACCTGCTATCGTGCATCTGACACGGTTGGGTTACTCCTATTTGCCAAAGGCAAAAATGACCAATCTTCATGGCGACACAAACATTTTCATTGACCAGTTTAAAGCTGGGCTTTCTAAAATCAACGACAAGGAGTTCACCGACACCGAAATTGCTGCTTTCATTGCAGAACTAAACATTCAACTTGTCAACAGCGACCTTGGCAAACGGTTCTACAAAAGTTTAACTGGAGATTTTCCTTGCAAGCTGATTGACCTTGACAATTTTGAAAACAACATTTTCAATGTTGTTACCGAACTCACTTACAAAAACGAGGAAGAAGAATTTAGACCCGACATTACTTTGCTGATTAACGGAATGCCGTTGGCATTCGTTGAAGTAAAGAAGCCGAACAACAGGGAAGGAATTTTAGCGGAACGAAACCGAATAAATATTCGGTTCAAAAATCCGAAGTTCAATAAGTTCATGAACATTACTCAGTTGTTGATTTTCTCCAACAATCAAGAGTATGACGAGGAAAGCATCACACCTATACAAGGTGCGTTTTACGCAACGCCTGACCCCGAACAGGTAAACTTCAATTGTTTCAGAGAAGAAGATAATTCCATCATTCGTAATTTGCCGATGGAAGATTTGGAAATTGAAAAACAAATTTTGTTGGACAACAACATTGTTTCAATTCTTGGAACAACAGAATACAACACAGCAAAAGAAAACAACTCCCCTACTAATCGTGTGCTGACTTCTTTGTTTAGCAAACCACGATTGAAAATAATTTTGAAATACAGCTTTGCATATGTGAACACAGTTGTAAACAGCGTTCCGAAAATTGAGAAACACATCATGCGTTACCCTCAATTGTTTGCGACATTGGCGATTGAGAAAAAATTAAATCAGGGAATTAAGAAAGGAATCATTTGGCATACGCAGGGAAGCGGGAAAACCGCTTTGGCGTATTTCAATGTTAATTATCTAAAAGACTATTATCAGAAGCAAAACATCATCGCAAAGTTCTATTTCATTGTTGACCGTTTGGATTTGGCAACACAAGCTAAAAACGAATTTGAAGCACGAGGGCTGAAAGTTGAAATGATTAGTTCTAAAGATGATTTTGTAAAGAACATCACAACCGCTGGTGCAACCGCAAGTGGAATCGGTGCTCAAACAATTGCAGTAGTTAATATTCAGAAATTTTCAGACTATTCGATAGCAAAAGTTGCCGACTATAATTTGAATATTAAACGAATTTATTTTTTAGACGAGGTTCACAGAAGCTACAACCCTGAAGGAACTTTCTATGCAAAACTTGTCAATTCAGACAGAGACGCTATACACATCGGTTTATCTGGTACTCCTTTAATCTCAGGTGATTTCACAAGCAAAGAAATATTTGGTGATTATTTTCACAAATATTATTACAACAAATCCATTGCAGACGGTTACACTTTAAAGCTGATTCGAGAAGCTATTGAAACTAAATTCCATAATGAAGTAAAGGGTATTTTGGAATCAATCGAAACTCAGCAAGGAACACTTACTAAAAACGAAGTGTTTGCACATGAAAGATTTGTTGAGCCATTAGTTAATTACATCATTACCGATTTTAAGAAAAGCCGAGTAATACATAACGACCATTCAATTGGTGGAATGATTGTTTGTGATTCATCCGACCAAGCCAAAATGATTTTTGAGTATGTTCAGAAATACAACGACAAGCAAACCAGCATTCGCAAACTTGATCATGAACCAACATTAGAATACAATATAGCCGCTGAACCACAAGAAGCTTATATAAGCGGAGAAAATGCACCGATAACGGCTGCTTTGATTCTCCATGATGTGGACACGAAGCAAATAAGAAAAGACAATCAAACAGATTTTAAGCAAGGCAAAATTGATTTGCTGATAGTTTACAATATGCTTCTAACTGGCTTTGATGCAAAGCGTTTGAAGAAAATGTATTTAACAAGAGTTGTTAGGGAACATAATCTTTTGCAAACACTTACAAGAGTAAATCGACCTTACAAAAGTTTTAAGTATGGTTATGTAGTTGACTTTGCCGACATCAGAAAAGAGTTTGACAAAACAAACAAAGAATATTTCAAAGAGTTGCAAGCCGAGTTAGGCGATGAAATAAAAGAATATTCAAACTTGTTTAAGTCAGCAGAAGAAATTGATGCAGAGATTGCAGAGATAAAAGAGAAATTATTTCTCTACGATTTCACCAACATAGAGGAGTTTCAAAAAATTGTTAGTCAGATTACGAACAAGAAAGAAATTACCGAACTGAAAAAATGTTTGGAGAACCTCAAGAGTTTATACAACATCATCAAGATAATGGGTTACACCGATCTCCTGGAGAAATTCTCTTTTGACAAAGTGAATAAGTTGTATGCAGAAGTTTCAAATCGCATTGACATCATTAACCTGAAAGAAAATTTAGAGAACGCGTCAGACAACACAAATCTGCTGAACATTGCATTGGAAAAAATGCAATTCACTTTCCGTAAAATTGCGACACACGAATTACAGATTGCAGATAAATTTAGAAGCGAGTTGGAAAGAGCAAGAAAAGAACTGGAAGGAAACTTTGACAAGAAAGACCCGAGATTTATTTCACTGTTTGAAGAACTGAAACGATTATTCAAAAAGAAAAACATTGAGGAATTTGATTCGGCTGAAATGGATGCAGCGATAAAAGATTTGAAAAACATTTACGAACAGGCAAACGCATTAAACAATAAAGATGCACTGCTTGCAGCCAAGTATGAAAACGATACCAAGTTTGCCAGGATTCACAAACGCATCAAAGAAAATAATCTGAATGTGCTGAACACCGATATTGCTTTGCATGAAGCACTGTTATTTATCAAACACAAAACCGATGCAACAGTGGTGAACAATCAGGCATTGTTAAACAATCAGGATTATTTTGCCGAAGCCACCAAGCGGACAATTATTGAAACACTTGAAGAAAAAGGAATCAGAGATTTGAATGTGGTTCGCTTTATCAATACAACATTAGTGAACGAATATTTTTTCCAAAGAGCAATATGAGAATTAACAGAAAAATTTAAATCAATATGAAACAACAAACAGCAATAAAAATTTTCGAAAAGAAAAAAGTAAGATCACTTTGGGATGCTGGACAGGAGAAATGGTTTTTAGCCATCGTAGATGTTATTGCCGTTTTAACTGACAGTCCTAACCCACAGGTGTATTGGCGGGTGATGAAAAGAAGATTGAAGGATGAGGGAAATGAAACCGTTACAAATTGTAACGGTTTAATATAAAACTGATAAAAGAAACATTACCATGAAAAAAGAAAATGACATAAAAATATTTGAAGATAAAAAAGTAAGGACGCTGTGGGATGCGCAGGAGGAGAAGTGGTATTTATCAATTGTTGATGTGATTGCCGTTTTAACGGACAGCCCCAAGCCAAGAAAGTATTGGAGTGTTTTAAAAACAAGATTGAAAGCAGAGGGAAGTCAGTTGACTACAAATTGTAGTCAACTGATAAAATAATAACCAGCCAAATCGTGACAGGTTGTCATGGTTTGAAAAAATTAACTGTCCAAAAAAATAGGGCAATTGAAATTAAAACTGAAACGGTTACAAATTGTAACTCTTTGAAAAAATAAAACGATGGAAAAGAAAAACGAAATAAAAATATTTGAAGATAGAAAAGTTCGTTCCTTATGGGATAGCGAACAAGAAAAATGGTACATCTCTATTGTTGATGTGGTAGGCATATTAACGGATAGCCCAAATCCCAATAATTATTGGAAAGTTTTAAAGAACAGGCTAAAGAAAGAGGGAAGTCAGTTGGTTACAAATTGTAACCAACTGAAAATGCAATCAGTTGATGGCAAGTTTTACCTTACTGATGTTGCCGATACCGAACAATTGTTCCGTCTCATTCAATCCATTCCATCTCCCAAAGCAGAACCGTTTAAACTTTGGCTGGCACAGGTGGCTGCTGAAAGATTAGACGAGATGCAAGATCCTGAGCTTACTATTGACAGGGCTTTGAAAGAATATTTGCAATTGGGATATTCTGAAAACTGGATTAACCAACGACTGAAAAGTATTGAAATAAGAAAAGAACTTACAGACGAATGGAAAAAAAGAGGTTTAAAAGAAGGCACTCAGTTTGCAACGCTTACCGATATTATTACAAAAGCATGGAGTGAGAAAACAACAAAAGAATACAAAATCCTGAAAGGATTGAAGAAAGAAAATCTCCGGGATAACATGACCAACACCGAACTAATTTTAAACATGCTTGCAGAAGCATCTACAAAAGATATTTCGACAGCAGTAAACCCTGAAGATTTTGAAGCCAATAAAAATGTAGCAAAGCAAGGTGGTGGTGTAGCTAAAGTTGCACGAAAAGAATTGGAAGCGAGAACTGGTAAAAAAGTAGTTACGTCAATTAATGCAAAATCTGTTTTGCAATTGAAAGAAAACGTTAATAAGAAAAAGAAGAAATAAATTTTACTTACACATCACTTAAAACAATGACAAACCATTTAGAACATACACAGAAAACCAAAGAACTGATTGACGGACTTAAAACCATTTGCAGCAATTATGGTTTGGGCAACGCAGGAAGTGAATACAAAATTATCACTGAAGTTTTTCTCTACAAATTTCTGAACGATAAATTTTTACACGAAGCAAGAAGAGCAAACAAAGATTTAAAGAACAGCAAAAACATTGAAGCCGACATTCAGAAAATGAGTAAAGGCGATTACGAATACATGCTGGAGAAAATGGGCGAACGAAGTGCGAAACTTAAAAAGACACACTTCATCAGCCACTTGTTCAACAAACAAAACGAAAATGAGTTTGCAAACCTGTTTGACAACACCCTGATTGAAATCGCTGACCTCAACATCAAATTATTTTCAGTTGCAACCATTGACAAAGAACGCATCCGTTTGTTTGATAAACTTTCGCCTTACATTATTGAGAGCAATCAGAAATCACCTTTCTGCAAAGCCATCATCAACAAATTAGTTGCGTTCAGTTTTGAACCCGTGTTTGAAGAAAAGTATGATTTCTTTTCTACCATTTTTGAATACCTGATTAAGGACTACAACAAAGACAGCGGGAAATATGCAGAGTATTACACACCTCCAGCCGTTGCAAAAATTATGGCACGAATACTTGCGCCTGAGCCGGTAAAAAGCGTTACACTCAATGACCCTTCATCAGGTTCCGGCAGTTTGTTGTTGGCTTTGGCTCACCAGATTGGCGAAGACAAATGCAGCATTTACTCGCAGGATATTTCTCAAAAATCATCCGAGTTTTTACGATTGAATTTAATCCTGAACAACTTAGTGCATTCATTGCACAATGTGATTAAAGGAAATACTTTGACAAACCCATACCATGTTAACGATGAAAAGACCGATTTAAAAAAGTTTGATTACATCGTTTGCAATCCGCCATTCAAAATGGATTTCAGCGATGACAGGGAAACACTTGCAAGTGACCAACACAAGAAAAGATTTTTTGCAGGAGTGCCAAGTGTGCCTGCAAAGAAAAAAGATTCAATGGCAATTTACCAGTTGTTTATTCAGCACATCATTTATTCGCTTGACAAAAAAGGAAAAGCAGCCGTTGTAGTTCCCACAGGGTTTTGCACAGAGAAAGCTGCAATTGGTTTGGGAATAAGAAAAAAATTAGTTGACCAAAACTGGTTACATGCCGTTGTGCAAATGCCGCCAAATATTTTTGCAACCACAGGAACAAATGTTTCTGTATTGTTTATTGACAAAAGCAAAACCACCAACAAAGTAATTTTAGTTGATGCCAGCAAACTTGGAACAAAAGTAAAAGACGGCAAGAACCAAAAAACTTTATTGAGTGCCGATGATGAAAACAAAATCATCAATACCATAAACAGCAATGAAGTGGTTGAAGATTTTTCTGTTGTAGTTGACAATGAAAAAATAAAAGACAGGAACTATTCTTTGGGTGCAGGACAATATTTTGAAACACGAATTGAATATTCTGAATTGAGTAATGAAGAATTTGAAAACAAAATTGATGAAGCAAAAGAAAGGTTAACGAAGTTGTTTAAGAAATCAAAAAATCTTGAATCAAAACTATTTTCAAAACTAAATGTGATAGAGTATGATTTATAACGAAAGCAAATTCAACTCCGAGTGGGATACGCTTCCGTTAAATAAACTTGGAGATTTTAGGAGAGGCAAATCAAAACACCGACCAAGGAACGATTCAAAATTATTTGTTGGCGGTAAATATCCTTTGATTCAAACAGGAGAAATTAAAGCAGCGAATCTTTTTATCAATTCTCACAATGCAACCTATAATGATGTTGGTTTGAAGCAAAGTAAATTGTGGGATGCAGGAACTTTGTGCATTACGATTGCAGCTAACATTGCGGAGACAGGCATACTTGCTTACCCAATGTGTTTCCCTGATAGTTGTGTTGGTTTTGTTGCTGACAAGAAAATGACATCCGAACTTTTCATGCACTATGTTTTTACCTACATAAGAAAGAGCATTCAGAATTCTTCATTGGGAAGCATACAAGACAATATCAATATTGATTTGCTTACTTCTTTAGATTTTAAAATTCCCAAAAAGAATATTCAAGATAGCATTGTTGATTTGTTATTAACGATTGACAGTAAAATTGAAACTAACAGCAGCATCAATACTGAATTGGAAACAATGGCAAAAACCATTTTCAATTATTGGTTTGTGCAATTTGATTTTCCAAACGAAGAAGGTAAACCATATAAATCAAATGGCGGTGAAATGGAATACAACAAAGTATTGAAAAGAGAAATTCCGAATGGATGGAAAGTTGGCAGCATTGGAGATATCTGTGAAGTAAAATCTGGCTTTGCCTTTAAATCGGATTCATGGTTAGATAGTGGAATTCCAGTTTTAAAAATTGGTAACATTCAAGAAGACTATACAATTAGCTTTGAAGGATGTTCTCATGTTTCAGAAGATAAAGTTAAAGTTGCAAAGGATTATCAAGCAAGTCCAGGTGATATAATTATTGCAATGACAGGTGCAACTATTGGCAAGTTCGGAATTGTTCCAGACATTGATAAACCAGTTTTAATTAATCAACGAGTTGGTTTATTTAAACTTGGTGATGAATCACTACAAAAATTACCATTTCTGATTAATACATTGAAACAAGTTCATGTCAGAGAAATGATTTTTTTTATTGCTTCTGGTTGTGCTCAACCTAATATAAGTGCAATTGAAATTAATGCAATTAAAACAGTAATACCGCCTAAATTATTTATTGAAAAGTTCAATCAAACAACCAAAAACTTTTTTGAAGTAATTATCAATAACCATAAACAAACCCAAGAACTCATCACCCTTCGTGATTTCCTTTTACCGTTGCTGATGAACGGGCAAGTGAATGTGAAGTAAACAATGAAAGACGATTTAAATAATAAGGGAAAAGCGCTCAAAGCGTTTCTTGAAGCCATTGATTATAAAAAGAAACGCAAAGCTTTACTTGTTATGGCGACAGGTACAGGAAAAACAAGAACGATAATGGCACTTATTGATGTTCTGCTCAAAGCAAATGCAGCACAAAAGATTTTATTCCTTGCCGATAGAGATAGCTTAGTTAATCAGGCATTGACAGATGGCTTTAAACAGCATCTTCCAAACGAATCCAGAGCTCGAATAAGAACCTATGATATTTCCACAGATGCCCGAGTTTACGTTTCTACTCTTCAGACACTTGAACTTTGCTACAATAAATTTACTCCTGCCGATTTTGATGTTATAATTTCTGATGAATGCCATCGATCAATCTATAATAAATTTACCGATGTGCTAGCTTACTTTGATGTGATTCAAATAGGACTAACCGCTACCCCTGCTGAATTTATCGATCGTGACACATTTAAGTTTTTTGATTGCGATGGGAAAACACCCACATTTCTTTATCCATTTGATGATGCAGTTAAGGAAGGGTACTTAGTTGATTTCAATGTTTATGCAGCTCAGACAAAATTTCAAAGAAAGGGTATTAAAGGGGTTGATCTGACTGAAGAAGAAAAATCTATTCTTCGTTCAAATGGGATTGATCCTGATGAATTAAACTTTGAAGGTACTGATCTTGAAAAGAAGGTAACTAACAAAGACACTCTTCGTGCACAGTGGGAAGAGTTTATGGATAATTGTTTGAAAGATAAATCAGGGCAGTATCCGGGTAAAACAATAATCTTCGCAGTTACACACAATCACGCAATGAGACTTGCAGAAACATTTAACGAAATGTATCCACAGTATCCAAATCTTGTTCATGTTATTGATTCTAAAATGGAAAGAGCAGATATATTGCTTGAAAAATTCAAGAAAGAAAATATGCCGAGAATTGCAATTTCTGTTGACATGCTTGATACCGGTGTTGATATACCCGAAATAGTTAATCTTGCTTTTATGAAACCTGTTAACTCACAAATTAAATTCTGGCAGATGATAGGGCGCGGGACAAGAAACCACGAAGCTTGTAAGGTTTATGATTGGCTGCCGAATGGTAAGAAGGAGAGCTTTCTAATAATTGATTACTGGGAAAATTTTGAATTAGCTAAGATTGATGATACGAACAAACAGATTCCAATTAGAGTTACAATCTTTAATACTCGTTTAGCAAAACTTCAAATGTTTTTAGGTGAACAGGAGAGCGCTGATACAAAAAGAATTGTAAAAGATCTACGTTCTGATATCGCAGATATTCCGCTTGATTCATTTTCAGTGCATAAAGTTTATAAAGAAGTGAAAGAAGCCTGGCAGAATGATTTCTGGAATTACATCACTCGCGTTAGGATAGAATTTCTAAAATTAAAAGTTGCACCGTTACTTAGATTTGTTCCCGGAATGAATAACGACGAAGCATTCTTTATCAGTAAGATGGAGAGAATTGGACTGAATTTCTTACAACGAAAAGACCTTGCCGTTGCAATCGAATCAATAAAGGAAGATGTCTCACTGCTGCCGACAAACCTTGCACAAGTTGCTGTACACATTCGTCTCATCAATAATTTACTTACTAATGATTTCTGGAAGGAAGCTGACCTTACAAAGATTGATGAGACCAAAGAAACTCTTGCCCCGATAATGAAATACAAACAACAGAAACCCTCATTGGTTATTGAACTAGGACTTGATGATATAATTGAATCACGGCGCTGGGTAATTTTAAGAAAAGATAATCAGAAAGTTTACATTGAAGAGTACAGAAAACGAGTTGAGAAAAAGATACTTGAACTTGCAGATAAACATCCTGCAATTATAAAACTTAAAAACAGTGAAGAATTAAGTATTGATGACTTGCTTGATCTTGAACTTACGCTTAGCAAAGAGCTGAAAGCAGAAGATATTTCTCTTGATGAAGAAAATATGTTAAAAGCTTACGGCGTCAAGGTTGGCAGCTTTGTGGACTTTCTTAAGCATGCATTGAACATAGAGAGAATACCAAGCAATGAAGACGTTGTTAAAAAAGCTTTTGATGCTTTTATACTTGAGCATAATTATAATGCCGATCAATCCCGTTTCTTAAGAGCAGTGCAGAATGTTTTTGTTCAAAGAAGAAAACTTGAACCGGCTGATCTTTACGAAGAACCATTTACAAATTTTGGTAGCAATGCAGTAGACAAATTGTTTACAGAAGATGATGTGAATGAGTTGGTAGAATTGACAAAAAAGTTAGTAGCGTAACTAAACATTTTAAGGAGATATAATGGAAAAAACCGATATTTCATTAATGCTTATTTCTAAAATCATTGTACACGATGTCCCAAGACATAACAAAGTTGACACCTCACCTAAAATTGATTATAGTGATCGAGAAAGTAAGTTAACACCAGAATTAAAGGCTTTCTTTAAAGATAAGCTTACCGAGATAATCTCTAAAAGAAGTTTTAAAGTTATTTTTAATTTAGATTCATCTTCTGTTGTTCCTTTCATTATTAAAGAATTAATCGAAGCTAATCCTAGAAAAGACATAGTGCAACCATCTAAGGATTTATCGAAGTACTTATACGATATTCAGACTGGTAATAATCCGGCAGGTATTGTAGTGGTTATTGAGGGGGTTATTAAAAATAAGAACGTTTTCTCTATAATGAAATTAGAAAGAGATGAGGGGGTTCAATTAAAGAAAAATGAAAGATCTCATTTTATAGATATTGTTGCAGTCAAAAATTTGATGCTTACTAAAAAGACAAAACTTTACAAAGCTAGTTTCTTTTTTAATAGGACAGATTTTGATACAGATTTTGATGGATTTGTAACAGATAATCAAATTCAACCAACTTCACCGCAGGGAATAGCAAGTTTTTTTATTCATGATTACTTGGGTTGTAGTTTCTATGGAGATACTAGGGTTAATACAAAAAAATTTTTTGAGCTAACAAGGGATTTTATAATTACTATTGAAGATCCAATAAAGAAGACTAAGTACTTTGAACATTTAATATCTTATAGTAGTATGCCTAAAAATTTTATTGATACCAACGAATTTATAAGAGAATATATAGAAGAAAATGATCAACAAAATTATATAGATTATTTAAACCGAAATAATTTTTCCCAAGAGACTTTTGCCAAAGATATAGAATTAATAGAGAACCACTTACAAAGAATCATGATAGATTTTGAGAACGATGTTCAAATAATTTCAAAGAAGGGCGACCTTGGGGATAAAGTCAAATTAAGTGATGAAGGGAATGGAATAACAAAAGCTGAAGTGATTTCAAAAATTAAAAGAGTTTCTTCATAACGATAATGAAACATTATAATAAAATAGTTAAAGAAATTGTTGAGCGTTGGGAAAAAGACGAGCCAAAGTATATAAAACTAGAATGTATTATATACGAATTCTTCAAAGAATCAATATTTGCATTAGAATTATATCCCACAATTTATAAAAGGGTAAAAGAGTTAATAAGTTTGATTAAAACCGCATTGAAAAAGGAGAAAGAATATAATAGTATTAATGATAAACTTGGTCTTCGGGTAGTAGTTCATTTTAAGTCGGAATTGGAAATCATAAAAAAGTTAATAGAGTCTAATTTTATTGTCATAAATTATGAGAGGAAGTCTGACAAAATAAAATACGATCAACTTGACTATTTATCTGATCACTTTGAAGTAAAAATTAATCCTACAATTCCTTACTTTAAACCTTTTAGTGAATACACCGAAATTATTTTTGAAATACAAGTTAGGACATTGTGCCAACACACTTGGGCCGATATTGAGCATTCTTTGATTTATAAACAAGACGTTGATTTGGATGAAGCGTACAAGAGGAGGATTTTCAGATTGATATCTTTATTAGAGATATGTGATGATGAATTTGATTCTATAAATAATAGTATCGTTGAACTTCCAGAATATAGAATATTTTATTTACTCAAAACTCTAGAAGGAAAATATTATAAATATGCAAAACGTAGTTTTAATAAAGAGATTTCTATTGACATTCTTACTATTTTAATCAGACTTTATGATTCTAATGATATATCTGAATTAATAAGCAATCTAAAAAAGTATATTGATCAAAATGACGAAAGAATCATGCAAATCTTTAATGAAAGACAAAATCACCTGAAGACAAATATATTCTTTTCCCAACCTGAAATATTTTTTATATGGTTTTTAATTGATAAAAGACAATACGACTTAGTGAATTTATGGAAACAACATTTTGACATTGAGGATTTGAGAGAACTATCTATCTGGTGGGGTAAACCAATCAATATTGACTGAAAATTACTAATGCAAAAATTGAAATTATTATGTTAACCAATTCAACTAATCTCAAACAAAAAATAGATTCCCTTGGGGATAAGTTCTGGTCGTGAGGTATTTCTAATCCACTTCGTCAAATTGTAGCTCGAAACGCTGTTTCGAGCAACTAAACAAATATGAAAAAATTTCAAACATATTACCGCAGAAATCTTCCACACTACCAGCCAGCGGATTATTCGTTTTTTGTTACGTTTCGATTGACCAATTCATTACCGCTTCATATAATTAAAAAATTGAAAGTTGAGCAGGGAATAAAACTAAAACAAATATCAGCTATAAATGATAAAAAGGTAAAGTATCAAACGTATAAGGATTATCAAATAAATTATTTTGAAGAATTTGATAGTTGGCTTGACAAGTATAAAGCCAGCCCAAAATGGTTAGGTATAAAAGAAGCGGCAGATATAGTAAAAGAAGCAATTCATTACCGTGATGAAAAAGATTATGAACTTATTGTCTATACAGTAATGCCTAATCATGTACATATAGTATTTACACCAATTGTAGTGCGAATAGCTGATTCGCTTATTGAAAAAAAAGAAAATATCTTAAAAGACAATCCGCCATTACCTTATGAGATTGATGGGTTTGGTCGAAACAGCGTTTCGACCTACATTGTTACTAAAATATTGCAGGATTTAAAAAAGTTTACTGCAGTAAACTGCAATAAGCTGTTAAACCGCTCTGGTTCGTTTTGGCAGCATGAAAGCTATGACCATGTTGTGCGTGATGAAAAAGAGTTAAAACGAATCGTTGAATATGTTCTTAATAATCCTGTAAAAGCCGGATTGTGCGAAAAGTGGGAGGATTGGAAATATTCTTATTGCAATTTTAAATTCTTGAGTACGTGATTAAATTTATTTTTACTTATTACTAATTGTCGAAACAGCGTTTCGACCTACTGGTTAAATTATGCTAACAAACGGTAACAACCTTAAACAAAAAATAGATTCCCTCTGGGATAAGTTCTGGTCCGGTGGAATTTCTAATCCGCTTACGGCTATTGAACAAATGTCTTATCTAATCTTCCTTAAACGGCTTGAGGATATTGATAATTCAAATATAGCTTCAGCCAAAAGAAGGAATGAAAAATTCACTTCAGTATTTAAGGGAAATGAAAATTGCCGCTGGTCTTATTGGTCGCAATTGCCCGGGGAGGAAATGCTTAGGCTTGTTAGAGATAAAGTTTTTGAATTCCTTCGTAATCTTGGCAGCGAGACAAGCTCTTTTACCCAGCATATGCGCGATGCCTATTTCATTGTTCCCCGTGCGTCATTATTACAGGAAGCGGTAAACATAATCGACGATCTTCACATATCAGAACAGAATGTTGATGTGCAGGGTGATCTTTATGAATATCTGTTAGGGCAGCTTGCAACCGCTGGTAAGAACGGACAGTTTAGAACTCCACGGCATATAATTAGAATGATGGTTAAACTTGTTGATCCGAAGATTGGTGACAGGATTTGCGATCCTGCTTGCGGTACATCAGGATTTTTGTTTAACTCTTATATGCATATACTTGAACAGAACACAAGCAAAGATGTTCTTGATTATGACGAAGAAGGTATTCCGCATCATTTAATCGGCGATAAGATTTCTGATAAGAAACTTTTTAAGTTTCTCAAAACTTACGCTCTTACCGGATATGATTTTGATTCTACGATGACTCGTATCGGTGCAATGAACTTAATGCTTCACGGAATTGATAATCCGAATATCCGTTACACTGATACATTATCCAAAGCCTATAATGAAAAAGAATTGTATGATATAGTTCTTGCTAATCCTCCGTTTAAGGGATCGATTGATGAAACGGATGTTAATCCAAGATTTAAAACCAAAACCAAAAAGACAGAGCTTCTCTTTGTTGAATTAATTTGTGATTTGCTGGTAACGGGTGGTAGGGCTGCAGTAATTGTTCCCGATGGTGTTCTGTTTGGAACGAGTAATGCGCACATTGATGTCCGCAAAATACTGATTGATAAATGCAAGCTTGAAGGAATTATTTCAATGCCATCAGGTGTGTTTAAACCTTATGCTGGTGTATCAACAGCAGTTGTTGTTTTTCAGAAAGGTGGAATTACAGATAATGTTTGGTTCTACAATATGGAAGCGGATGGTTTTTCTCTTGATGATAAGCGAAATAAAACTGACAAGAATGATATTCCGGATATTATTCAACATTGGAATGTTGGGCAATTCGCTGAATCGCATAATATTCGAAACAGCGTTTCGACCTACACAAAAGCAATACAGGTTAGTGTAAAAGATATTAGAGAAAACAAATACGATCTATCAATCTCCCGATACAAACCTATAGAGTATGAAGAAGTTGTATATGAAAAGTCAGATGTTTTAATGGATAAAGTATTAAATTTGGAAAAAGAAATAGCTGAAGATATTAAATCAATTAAAAAAATGTTATCCTGAAGAATGAAATCATTTCAAAACAATTATATCGAATCAATTCCAATTACACATAATGTTTTACAGACAATAAGATTGATTGGTGAATTTAAAGGTAAGCAGGACCTGTTCAAAGAACAGTCACCCCAGCTACTAGAAACATTAAAGCAGACTGCAATAATTCAAAGCATTGAATCATCAAACAGAATTGAAGGAATATCCGCACCGTTAGAAAGAATTAAAGCTATAGTTGCAGAAAAGACAACGCCTGCGAACAGATCAGAGCAGGAAATTGCTGGCTATAGAAATGTTCTTAATACAATTCATTCCAGTTATGAGCACATACCGATAACATCAAATATAGTTTTACAATTCCACAGAGATATTTATGCGCTATCTGCAATGCCGGGCGGTAACTGGAAAGCTACTGAAAATGAAATTGCGGAAGTTTATCCTGACGGAAGTAAAGTTGTAAGATTCAAACCTGTATCAGCTTTTGAAACCCCATCTGCAATGGATACGCTTAATACTTTATATAAATCTGAAATGGATAGATCACAGCTTGAACCTTTATTAATTATTGCAACTTATGTTTTTGATTTTCTTTGTATTCATCCTTTTAATGATGGTAATGGCAGAATGTCTCGCTTACTTTCACTTTTGTTATTGTATAAATCCGGTTATGAAGTTGGAAGATTTATAAGTCTTGAAAAATTAATTGAAGATAACAAAGAAAGCTATTATGATGCTCTTAATAAATCATCTCAAGGTTGGCACGAAGGCAAGCATAATTTACTTCCATGGTGGGAATATTTTCTTGGAATTTTACTTAAAGCATACAGAGATTTTGAAAGTAGAGTTGGACTTATTTCATCTGCCCGTGGTGGTAAAACGGCGATTGTTCTTGATGTAATTAAAAATCTAAACGGTGAATTCACAGTTCAGGATCTTCTTGATAAATGTCCTACAATTAAAATTGACCTTATTAGGAAAGTATTACAAAAGGAAAGAGACAAAGGAAGAGTAGATTGTTCCGGGCGGGGACCTGATGCAAAATGGAGAAAACTTTAGTTAATTAAGAACATTCTTAATAATTAGGTATTGAAACGCAGTTCATTCCTATATGATTGCGTTTATGGACTATTTTCAAAGTGTTTTCTTATAAGCTCAAATTGGATTTAATTAGGTATTATCTCAGTTAATTAGGTAATGAAAAGCAGTTATTACCTATATACGTTTGTTTTTAAGCAATTTTCGTACTATTCAACAAATATTATCATATATACATTAACGTTATCAAATAAGCAGGACGTGATTACATTTATATGAAAAAGAGCGAAAGCGGCTGGCAGGTTAAATATTTTGGGGAGGTTGCTTCTGTAAAGACAGGTTATCCATTCGATTCAAAGTTATTCAACGAAGTTGAGGGATTTCCAATAATTCGAATTAGAGATATTAAACGTGGAGCTACATCTACTTATTATAAAGGTGAAATTTTACAAGATTATCTAATCAAAAAAGGTGATTATTTAATTGGGATGGATGGAGAATTTAATTTAGCTGAGTGGAAATCTGAAGAGGCCTTATTGAACCAGCGAGCTTGTAAAATTGTTTTTGATGATCAGTTAATCAATCCTAAATATGGATTTTATTTTCTTCCTAAGAAACTAAAAGAAATCGAAGATTCTACTTCATTTGTGACTGTAAAACATATTTCGCATAAGCAAATCCTTAAAATTCAAATCCCTCTCCCGCCACTTCCAATCCAAAAACAAATTGCTGAAATATTAGAACGAGCAGACAAAGCAAAACAAAAACGCAAAGAAGCAAACAAGCTAACAGATGAATTTCTGCAATCTGTATTTATAGAAATGTTTGGCGATCCAAATACTAATACAAATGGATGGGATACTGGGATTATTAATGATGCACTTGAATATTCTGATTACGGAACTTCAAATAAATCAAATCACGAGAAGTTAGGTTATCCAGTTCTGGGAATGGCTAACATAACCTATGAAGGGCAACTTGATTTAACAAAGCTGAGTTTTGTGGAATTGACAGATGATGAATTCAATAAATTAAAACTTGAACAAGGTGATATAATTTTCAATAGGACTAATTCAACAGAGTTAGTTGGGAAAACGACTTATTGGAACAAAAACCTTGATGCTGTTCTTGCCTCATACTTAGTGAAATTAAGATTAAATAAAAAATTCAATCTTGTAGTATTTTCATTCTTATTAAATACCACACACTTCAAAACGATGTTTATCAGTAGATGTAAGAAAGCGGTTGGTCAGTCAAATATTAGTCCAACATTGCTTAAAGAGTTTCCGATATATTTTCCACCACTCTCACTCCAACAACAGTTTGCAGAGATAGTAAATAAAACAGAAGCATTAAAAGAAAAACAAAAGCAATCTAAGCAGGAATTGGAAAATCTTTTTCAAAGCTTAATGCAAAAAGCGTTTAAAGGGGAGCTGGTTATATAAAGATTTGCAATTCTTCTATCCTTCCTAGCCAGCCAACGAAAATTATAAATAAAAAACAGTAGTTGATTAAAGCAGGATTTAAAGGAATTGTGAAATAAATTATTTACTAAGTTACCTTGCGCAAAAATGTAGAACGAAACCCTGTTTCGCTTTTTAAATGAATAATTTGAAGTGAATAGATTGAGCGATTCAGACTCGTCTGACAAGTCAGAGAATCGATCTACAATTTTTTATTTTGCGTAATGTGAATTACTAACTTTGGCAGGTTAGGTAAACTAATAAACTAATCTGGAATATAAATCCTTTCCAACCGGTTTTTATATTAAAATAAAAGCTATACTTATTAACAAGAATGAGCTGTACATTCGGGAATATACTGATCTTTCTGAAAGAAATTATTCATATCATTTGTAGGATAAGAACGGAGAATTATTAACCAGATGGGATAATGCTCCATATCATTCCGGATTGTTTAATTCACCACATCATAAACATTTCCCAAATAAAATAGAACCATCAGACGAGATAACTCTTCAGGATGTATTAAAAACCAGCTCTCAATTTTTGAAATAATTTACAGTTTTTTTTATCTGACTGAAATCTTTCAATGTTTTAAGATGCACCACCCAATGAGTCCCACTTTTGAAGGAAGTACAAATCGGGATTTTTTTAAGTTGTCAGCATTCCTTCCTTAGGAAAGAGCTTTAGAGAGAGCTTATTTGATGTATCCCAACGTAATTCCTTCTTCTCCAAAAGGTTTTGAAATCTCTTTTACTTTTGCAATGTTTTCTTTTTCAACAACTGCAATCAATCCAATTCCGAGATTAAAAACTTCTCGCATTTCTTCATCTGCTACGTTGCCGGTATGCTGTATAAGCTTAAAAGTTGGCTGCCATTCCCAGGCTTTCCAATCAATTTCTAACTCCAATCCTTTTGGAATTATTCGCTTCGTATTTCCTACAATTCCGCCGCCGGTTATATGAGAAAAACCTTTTATCTCAATATCTTCTTTCAACTTTGTAATAATAGGAAGATATGATTTATGCACTTTTAAAAGTTCTTCACCAAGTGTTTGATTAAATCCTTCCGGTACATCAGTTAGCTTAAATTTTTCTAATAAAACTTTTCTTGCAAGAGAGTAGCCGTTAGTATGCAGTCCATTTGATTTAAAACCAATTAGCACATCACCATCTTTTATATTTCTTCCATCAATTATTTTGGATTTTTCCACAACACCCACAATCGTCCCAGACATATCGTATTCATCCAAGGCATAAAAACCTGGCATCTCAGCAGTTTCACCACCAATTAAAGCACAACCATTTTGCCGGCACGCCACAGAAAATCCTTCAATTATTTTTTCTGCAATATCAGGATATAGTTTACCGAAGGCGAGATAGTCCATAAAGTAAAGTGGCTTTGCTCCACAGACAGCGATATCATTTACACAGTGGTTCACTAAATCCTGCCCAACAGTATCGTGTTTGTTCATAGCAAAGGCAATTTTTAATTTTGTGCCAACACCATCTACACTGGAAACAAGCACTGGTTCTTTATAATCAGATACAGGTAATTCATAAAAAGCACCAAAGTGACCTATATCCATCAATACGTTTTTGTTAAAAGTCGATTTAACGTGAGCTTTAATCCGGTTAACTGTTTCTTCCCCGGCTTTAATATCAACTCCGGCAGATTTGTAATTAGCTTCCATCTATCCTCAAAATTTTTTCTATGTGAAAGTTAAAGATTATAGGCTCTAAATCAAAAATGATTAAACGGATTTGTGAATTTTTTTGTAGAAATAAGCGTTTTATAGTTAATTTACAGCTTAGCACTCACTTATGATTAGTGCGAAAAATTTGATATATTTGCAATGGATTTCATCAAAATAAAATAAATAATTATGGAAATAGTCGAGCTAAATGATCGCGAAAAGACCATTTTGCGGAACATAATAAATCATTTTCTTCTAACAGCAAGCCCAGTTGGTTCCAGGAACTTAACCAGGAAATACAATCTTGGTTTTTCCCCAGCAACCATAAGAAATATTATGGCGGACCTTGAAGAAGATGGATTCCTCGATCATCCACATACTTCTGCAGGGCGAGTGCCAACTGATAAGGGTTATCGTTATTACGTCAATTCTTTGATGGATCCTCCGTTTCTGGAAAATGATGAAAAAGAAATTATAAGACACGAATTAAAATCCTTTACTGACGAAACTGACGAACTCTTTAGAATAACTTCAACGCTGTTAAGTAATATTACAAATCAACTTGCTTGCGTAACTTATCCAAAAATTGATACCGGAATTTTAGAGAGACTTCAAATAGTTCAGCTTACTGCATCACGCATTCTGGTTGTGGTTGCTATAAAACTTGGTATGGTAAAAACTATTACTCTTGAATTGAAAGCGGAAATAAATCATAACCACATTGCATTTGTTGAAAGACTTTTAAATGAAAGATTAGCTGGATTAACATTTACAGAAATCCGCAATACTTTTGTAGATAGATTTAAGGACGTTGCCGAAACATATCGCCCTACAATCAGAGTTTTTGTAGACTCGGCTGAAAAGATATTTACAAATGTTAGCAGATCTGAAAAGGCAGTTATAACCGGAGCAAGAAATATTCTTAAGCATCCAGAGTTTGTGGATCATGATCACTTCCAAAATATTATAGAATTGATTGAAGATAAAGATGTAATAATTCAATTCATTGATTCAAAAATTTCGGATGACCATGTTATTGTAAAGATTGGTGGTGAAAATGAATCCCAATTGTTTACCGATTACAGCATGATCAGCAAAGAATACAAAGTTGGTGATGCTAAAGGTACGCTTGGTATAGTGGGTCCAAAACGTATGCAATACTCAAAAATAATTGCCATTGTAGAATTTGTAGCAGAATTTCTATCCGATTATTTGAGAAAGGGGAGTTCTTAATAAATAGTTTATATAAATTAAAAACCTTATTGAGGAGAACCGATGATAAAAGGCAAAAATGAAAATAGAGATAAAAACAAAGAAGATGAAAATAAAATTAATATTGAGAGAACTAAAAAGGAAGACTCGACGCAATCTGATGAAAAAAATGAAAACAAGAATTTAGATGAGAAGCAGGAAGCGGACTCAGAATTACAAAAATCAATTGAAGAAATTTACATTAAAGAATTAGAAGAATTGAAAAATAAAAACGAAACTCTGGAAAAGGAATTAGCAGGCTACAAAGATAAAGTTCTTCGTAAAGCGGCTGAGTTTGAAAACTACAAACGCAGGACAGAAAGCGATCAGCTAAATTTAATAACTTACGCTGCAGAATCCTTCATCCTAAAAATCTTACCAGTTTATGATGATTTGGAACGCTCGCTTAAACATTTGGATGATGAAAATACTGTTGAAGCTGTTAAAGAGGGATTGAAAATGGTTTATACCAAATTTAGTAAATTACTGGATGAGCAAGGTGTAAAGAAAATTGATGCGAAAGGAAAACCATTTGATGTCAATTTTCATGAGGCATTGATGCAGAGAACAGTGGAAGGTGTTGAACCTCATACCGTGTTGGAAGAAGTTGAAGCTGGTTATATGTACAAAGATAAAGTGATTCGGCATACAAAAGTAATTGTATCTGATGATGGCACCGCATCATAATTTATGAATTGTGAATAATGTACTTTGCATTTTTAAAAATTATTATTTTTTATGGAAGTAAAACACTGAGATGGATAAAAGAGATTATTACGAGGTTTTAGGTGTTGGCAGAAATGCTACCCAGGAAGAAATTAAAAAAGCTTATCGGAAGCTTGCAATGGAATACCATCCTGACAGGAATCCTGACAACAAAGAATCGGAAGAAAAATTTAAAGAAGCAGCCGAAGCTTATGAAGTTTTGAGCAACGATGAAAAAAAATCAAAGTATGATCGATTTGGTCACAGCGGATTACGTGGTGGGCAAGATTTCCATGGATGGAATAATGTTAATGATATCTTCTCCCATTTTTCAGATGTTTTTGGTGGTGCTTTTGGTGGCAGCTCTATCTTTGATGATTTCTTTGGTTCTTCAGGCTCGCAGGGAAGGGGAAGAAAAAGAGGAACTGGAACACCTGGCTCTGATCTGAAAGTCTCATTAAAATTAACAATGGAAGAAATTGCCGCCGGAACTACTAAAAAAATTAAAATTAAAAAATACTTGAAATGTGAGGAATGCAGCGGGACAGGTTCTAAAGGTGGCAGCTCTGTTAAAACTTGTCCGGTTTGCGGCGGGTCCGGTGAAGTAAGATCAGTAACACGTTCTGTCTTTGGTCAGTTTGTAAATATTTCAAGCTGTAATAATTGCGATGGTGAAGGAACTGTTATTGATACACCGTGTAAAACCTGTTCTGGAGATGGAAGAACTTACGGTGAAACTACAATTAAGATAAGTGTTCCAGCCGGTGTTTCAGATGGAAGTTATATGACATTACGCAGTGAAGGTAATGTTGGCAAAAGGAATGGAACGCCAGGAAATATTATAGTTATTTTTGAGGAATTACCCCACGAATTTTTTGTTCGTAATGGTGATGATATTATCTATGAGTTATTTTTAAGCTACCCGGAAATTGTACTTGGGACTGATGTTGAAATACCAACACTGAATGGAAAAGCAAAGTTAAAAATAGATGCAGGTACTCAACCAGGCAAATTTTTAAAGATGAGGGAAAAAGGAATTCAACATTTAAATAGGCACGGTGCAGGTGACCAGTTAGTAAGAGTTAATGTTCATGTTCCGAATAAAGTTAATTCCAAAGAAAAGGAATTGCTGAAAGAACTTTCTGAATTACCCAACATTAAAGTTCCGGTTTGACGGAATAATAAAATTTGGGTTCTGTTTTATCCAGCATTTCTTTAAAACCTTAAACGGTAAATAAAAGTTTATTATAAATTTGGTATATGGATAATGCAGTTTAAAAAACTTGCCAACCGAATTGGATTTACTGAAACTGAATTTAAGGTATTAGCTTTTCTATCTTTGGTGTTTGTTGGTGGATTGCTGATTAAATTTTACAATATTGATAAATCAGTTTATAAGAATTACGATTATACAAAAGCTGATAGTCTATTTCTGGCAAGTGATTCTTTAAAAGGAAATGAAGAAGAATCAAATGTTTCGATAGAAAAGAAAGATGAATATAAAAAAGAAGTGCTTGGTTTTGATGAGAGCAAACCCGCTAAGTATGAAAAAAAAGAATCCCTTTCTGAAAATAGTATAAATTTAAATACAGCTTCTAAAGATGAATTGATGAAACTTCCAGGTATAGGTGAAAAAACCGCCGTTAGAATTATTGAACAAAGAAATAAAACAGGGAGGTTTAGAAGTATTGAAGAATTGATGGAAGTGAAGGGAATTCAATCAACCAAACTTAATAAGATAAAAAATTACATTTACGTTAAATAACTGATTTAGGAAATCCACTTTAATGAAAAGAATAAATAAGTTATTAAAGTTTTACCCTTTAACTAATATTACAACATTAACCAATTGAAGCGCTAATGAAAACCATTCAAAACCACACCGGTATTAATATTACAAATTCCAAACTTCAATTAGTTGAAGTTATTTATTCAGATGGTGAATTTATTCTTGAAAATGTTGATGAAGAATATTTTCCTGAATTTCTTAACTTTGATGAAAAAAAAACAAAAGTAATTTCCATTTTACAAAATGCTTTAAATGAAATTACAATTCGCAATCCACTTAAGAGTAAATATTTTTCCTTTTCGCTTCCCCACAATTTATTCAATGTTGTACAACTTCCTATTGAAAATGCACTGCTTGAAAATGATCTTGCCGAGAACATTAAGTGGGAGTTTTCTGTTCTCTATCCCCACTTAAACAACGATGATTTGGTAATTCAATATCTGAAGGTTAATAAAGAAAATGGATGGGCGATTATCGCTGGTATTCTAAGAAAATATTTAGAGATATTAAATGATTTCTGTGATCAAAATAATGTCAAATTCCAATACCTGGATCATTCTCATTTTGCTTCCGACAATTTGCTCAATTATGAATCTTCGATCAATAATGACAGTTTTAATCTAAGCCTTTACTTAACAAAAGATTTTATTTCCATCGACTTGATTAAGAATAACTTGCCGGTTAAGTTTTATGTTTATCCGGTTAAAGCCACTTCAGAAATTATTCCTGAATTGAATCAATTTTTATTTTCAATCGGTTGGTCAAAGGATAATCAAAAACTGATTTCAAGAATTTATCTCGCAGGAGATTCTGTACCAGAGTCGTTGATTGTAAATCTGAAAGATATTTATGGTTTTGATATTTCCTTGCTGGATCCATTTGATAAGATTAAACACGGTAAAGCACTCCAAAACAACAAGAATATTTTTACAAGGGCAAATTCATTTACATCGGCAGCCGGTTTAGCATTTAGGATGATATAAACTTCTAATCAATTTGAATTATGGCGTCAACAATTAACCACCAATCTGCTTGTAAATCAATTTTTATTCTATGAGAATTATTTCCGGCAAATATGGTGGAAGAATTTTAAAAGTTCCAAGTACAAAATTTACTCGTCCAACTACGGACCGGGTAAGAGAAACATTATTCAATTTATTAAATAACAAGATTGATTTTAATGGAATTGAAGTACTGGATATATATGCCGGGTCAGGTTCACTCGGATTAGAAAGTTTAAGCCGCGGAGCATCTCACGTGGATTTTATAGAAAAGAATTTTCCCGTTTACAAAGTACTTAAGCAAAATATTACTTCAATTTTTGTTGATGAATTTTGTAAAATATTTAAAATGAATGCGCTTGATTTTTCAAAGGCAACTAATCATAAAAAGTACAATTTAATATTTGCAGATCCGCCATTCTTTAAAAATGATATTCATGAAGTTATGAAAAATCTTTTAACTAAAGATTTTCTTTTGGATGATGGTTTGATCGTTGTTGAGCGTTCTATTCAAACAAAAGAAAAAGATGTTGAGAATTTTGGAATAGAACCATTTAAAAAAATTGGTGATACTTTACTTTATCAATTTGAAAAGACATAATATTTTTAACTTAGATATTGTATCGAGTACTTTAAATAATTATTATTGTATCAGGAAAAATTCTTCGGAATCAGCTATTTGAAATATGATTTTAACTTTCATTATAAATGATAACTGACAACCGTACAACAATTTTTGTAATTATGAGAATACAAAATGCGCAAAGTAATTTACCCCGGTACCTTCGATCCGGTAACATTTGGTCACATTGATATTATCAAACGAGCAAGGGATTTGTTTGATGGTGTTATTGTTACTGTTGCTGTTAATCCAAATAAAACAGGCAACCTGTTTACTGTTGAACAACGAATTGATCTATTAAAGGAAAGTCTTAAAGAGTATGATAAAGTGTTAGTTGATTCGTGCAGCGGATTAACAGTAGACCATGCAAGGAAAGTTGGGGCGATTGGGATAATAAGAGGTTTGCGTGCAGTTAGCGATTTTGAATTCGAGTTCCAGATGGCGCTGATGAATAGAAAACTCGCCGGAGATATTGCAACAATCTTTCTTATGCCTCACGAAAAATATACTTATTTAAATTCATCTTTGATTAGGAATTTAGCCAGTTTAAAGAGCGATGTTAGCGATTTTGTACCGCCATGTGTTAGTGCTGCTTTAATAAATAAATTCGCTTGAAAGAAGGTTAGATTGCTGAATTGCTGCTATTAACGTATTAATGAAACTATTCAACCTGCAAACAATTTCTAACCATTTTACAAACGATTTAAGAACTATTTGAATAATGACATCTAAAATATAATTATGCAAAGTTCAAATTCAATTCCACTATTATTTTGCATTAAAGACATTTCCTAAAAGGATATTTGACTGTTATAAATTATTATTCACCGGAATTCATAATAATCCTCTGGAAAAATTAATAAAGAAAATTATTCTTGATAAATTTGTCCTTTGCCAATATATTATACACCGTTAGTTTTCTATAAAATATACGAAAAAGGTGTTGGCAGATTTTGAGTTAAGTATTGTCATAAAATTGTTTATTAGTTCTAAATTTTTCAATTCAGGTATTATCTTTTTCGTCTTTGCATCAGAATTTAAAACAATAATAGGTAGATAGATGAGTCTAAGTCAAATTGCAAGATCGCTAAAGGCATCACCCACTCTAAAACTTAATGAAAAAGCAGCTATACTTAGAGAAAAAGGTGATCCTGTTATCCATCTTGGCGGTGGCGAACCTAAAAGCCGTGCACCAATAGATGCACTGATGGCCGCTGTTAATAACCTTAATACCGGGGAAGTTAGATATACTCCCGCAGATGGAATTCCGGCATTAAAAAAAGCAATTATTCGTTATACAGAAGAATATTACAACCGCAAAGTGAATCCGGAAAATGTGATTGCATCTGGTGGAGCAAAACAGGCAATAATGTGCGCGCTTCAGGCAATTCTAAATCCGCAGGAAGAAGTTGTATATCCAGCGCCATACTGGGTTAGCTATCCGGAAATGGCACGGTTGTGCGGAGCAATTGGTGTTGCAGCTTTTGCTGAAGATGGTACTTTTTATCCACGCATTCAGGACATTGAACAACGGGTTGGCAGTTATACAAGAGCGATAATCATTAATAGTCCTAATAATCCAAGCGGTGCAATGTACTCTGAGCAATTTATTTCTGATGTAGTTGATTATTGCGAGCGCAAAGATTTATATTTAATTATGGATGACATTTACCATCGCTTGATTTTTGATGGTAAAAAACCAATTAACGTTTATAATTATGCAAAAGATTTATCGGAAAATTCCAAGATTATTGTCATCAACGGAATTTCTAAAATGTATGCTATGACTGGCTTTAGAATCGGCTGGGCTGTTGGAAATAAAAAAGTTATCGAAGCGATGACAAATATCCAGGGACATCAAACATCTGGACCGTCAGTCGTTCTTCAACTAGCTGCGGTTGGCGCTTTGAATGGTATTCAATCAAGTGTGGAAAATTTAAGAGTTACTCTTGAAAATAATAGAAATGTATTATTAGATCAGCTGAATTCTTTTGAAGGTGTTAAGGTTACAAAACCTGATGGAACATTTTACTGTTTTGCTGATTTTAGCAACTACAATAAAAGTTCAAACAAACTTTCAGAATACCTGATAGAAAAAGTTATGGTACTTACAGTTCCGGGTGCAGAGTTTGGAATGGAAGGTTACTTACGGATTAGTTTCTGTGGAACTATAAAAGATATTACTGATGGCATTGAAAGGATCAAGTGGGCATTAGATCCAAATTCACCAAATGAACTTTACATTGGCGACAGAAAATTAGTGAGGGACTGGGCATGAGCAAATATTTAGACTTCAAAACCCCGGCAACTAAGGAAGCTATGGAATTAGCTCCTGATTTCAGACTTAAAAATCAAGGATTAACATTCTTAGATAGAGTTTTCTGGAATCTTCCGGATTCTGCATTATATGAAGAAGCTGTTTTCCGTAACGAAGGTAAACTTGCAGCACACGGACCTATTATAGTTAATACCGGCAAGCATACCGCACGCGCTGCGGCAGATAAGTTTGTTGTAAAAGAATCTTCCACCGAAGGAAAAATATGGTGGGGAATTCATAACCGTCCTTATAGTTCAGAAAAATTCAACCAACTGTTTGGTCGTTTGCAATCTTGGGCGCAGGGAGAAGAACTTTTTGTTCAGGATTGTTATGCGGGTGCAGATCCGGAATATCGTTTGCCAATTAGAGTTATAACTGAAAAAGCATGGCACAGTTTATTTGCAAGAAATATGTTCATCACTACAAACGATAGAGACACATTAAAGAAATTTATCCCAGAGTTTACGGTTATTTCCGTTCCCAGCTTTAAGGTTGATCCCGTAATAGATGGCACAAGATCAGAAACTGCCATCATCATTAACTTTGCTGAAAGAATGGCAATAATAGCTAACTCACTTTACGGCGGTGAAATCAAAAAATCAGTATTTACTGTGCTTAATTTTCTTCTAACATTTAATGATGTACTTCCTATGCACTGCTCGGCAAACGTTGGCAATAATGGAGATGCGGCAATTTTCTTTGGATTAAGTGGAACTGGCAAGACAACATTATCAGCCGATCCAAAAAGAAAATTAATTGGAGATGATGAACATGGCTGGAGCTCAAACGGTGTTTTTAATTTTGAAGCAGGATGTTATGCAAAAGTAATTCGCCTTTCCGCAGATGCCGAACCACAGATATTTGCATGCACAAAAAGATATGGGACAATATTAGAAAATGTTGTTTGGGATCCGGTAACACGCAACATTGATTTGAATGATGATACCATAACAGAAAATACTCGTGCGTCTTATCCATTGGAATTTATCCCTAACATTGTTCCGGAAAAGATGGTTAATACTCATCCTAAAAATATCATCTTTTTAACTTGCGACGCTTCAGGAGTAATGCCTCCGATTGCAAAATTAAATCCCGAGCAAGCACAATATCATTTTATAAGTGGATATACTTCCAAAATTGCCGGTACAGAAATAGGATTGGGAATTGAACCACAGATTACATTCAGCGCCTGTTTCGGTGCACCGTTTATGGTTCGTCATCCATATGAGTATGCAGAAATGTTAAAGCAAAGAATGCTAAAACACAAAGCACAATGCTGGCTTGTAAACACAGGTTGGGTTGGCGGCAGGTTTGGTATTGGAAAAAGAATTAGCATTCGCCATACGCGCAATTTACTAAATGCAGCTCTTGAAGGATTGCTTGATAATGTTGAATACAGGAAGGACAAACTCTTTGGTTTTGAAGTTCCGATAAGTTGTCCCGATGTTCCGCAGGATGTGTTAGAACCATCCAATTCGTGGGGAAATAAGGAAGAGTATTGGAAAAAGTATGATGCACTTGCTGCCCGGTTTGTGGAAAATTTTAAACTGTTTAGTAAAGCCTGTTCGCAGGAAGTGATTAACGCTGGACCGAAAAGGCTTTCGAAAATATAATTTGTGACAAAATTTCTCTAAGAGAGATGACTTAATTAATCATCTCTCTTAGTTATCATTCACTTTTCTATGATCAACCTACAGTCTTCCAAATATCGTAATCTACAAAATTTGCAGCGTTGGCTTAACTATGAGTTATCCAGTTCAGTTCTCTTATTCTTATGGTGGTTCGGCAGTTTAGCTGGATTTTTAATGGTTGCTGCTGCAATAATCTTTACACCATTTATGCTATTTGTTCTTTATAAGGAAAGAAAGTTTGGATGGATAACAACTTTTATTCTGATGATTAGTATCCCACTTTCATTAAACTTAATTACCGTTAAAGATCCCACATTTACTTTTATCAAAATGTTGTTGCCATTAGCTTCATTTTACTTTTATTGTTTCATTTTGCGTTTTTCTGTAAATGATTGGGTTAGTGAAGAAAGAGCAAGAAATTCTTGGAAAAATAAAATTGAACCAATTTAGCCTTTAAATCTTCAGGAACTCCTGTTTTAATTAAGAAATTACATCGACAAATAAAATGAATTCAGAATTGCTTTACATAGACAAACTCATTTCAATTTCGAATGATGAAATTGTTCTTTTTAATTATTATTTCCCATCTGCTGCAAGTAAAAAGATTAGGTTTTCGGAAATCTTAAAAATCGAAACTCGTGAACTTACAATTGCAACTGGCAAGTGGAGAATTTGGGGAACTGGAGATTTTCGAACCTGGTTCCCACGTGATTATAAAAGATCAAAACGAGATAAGGTATTTTTTATTTTCTTAAAAACTAAATGGATAAGAATTGGATTTACAGTTGAGAATTCTGCGGAAGTAATTCGTATCTTTAAAGAAAAAAAATTATTGATTTTATAGTGTCCGTTATTCAAAGTGAAGGGTGCAAATAATGATTGAACCAAAAAATTTTTACCGAAAATTGGATTTTCTATTAAGCCGGATTGGAAGAGAGAAAAGCGGCAGAGATTTTCTCTTTAAGATTGTTAGAGATCTGGAAAATACATTCAGCAACGATTTGCGTATTGGTAATGGCAGGGTATACCAGGAAGACGAGGAAGAATATGTTTTAATTTATTCGCATTCAGATAAGAGCATTGTTAAAAATATTCCACAAACATCCGAAGCGCTCCAGAATGTTTTGGAATTCAAGACGTTTATATTCAATGACCAGGCTCAAGGATTTGAATTAACGAATAAAAGTATGGATGAATATACAATTCCTGCCGCCGTTGCAATTCATAATCCATCTTACCGCTGGATCATTGTATTCGATTTAAAGAGCGGATGGATAAGAGAAGAAATAGAATTTTGTCTTAATGCAGTACGCACGGCATTAAATTCCAGACTTTATTCTGAGGCAATAAAAACCGAAATGGAACAAGCTGCTTACATTCAGCAAAGTTTGCTCCCATCAATTGTTCCAAAAATACCGGGCTACCAGGTTGCAGGCAGATCAATTCCCGCTGAATTAGTTGGCGGTGACCTGTACGATTTTTATGAATTTGATGGAGATGGTTTTGGCTTATGTGTTGGTGATGCAAGTGGACATGGATTACCAGCTGCCTTACTTGTTCGCGATGTTATAACCGGACTTCGTATGGGAATGGAGAGAGGAATGAAAATGGTTTACACACTAAAAAAATTGAACAGAGTAATTTATAAAAGCGTTTATTCAACTCGGTTCATTTCTCTTTTTATGGCTGAATTTGAAAACAACGGTAGTTTGGTTTATGCAAATGCCGGTCACCCGGCACCGATTCTTGTAAACGGAAATGATATTATTGAATTAGAATCTACCGGATTAATATTTGGTGCATTACCAGAAATAAATTTAAGCAGTGCTTACGCAAAAATGAATCTCGGAAGTGTCTTGGTGCTTTTTAGCGACGGAATCTTTGAACGCCAGAACAAGAAGAAAGAATTTTTTGGAATGGAGCGGTTCAAAGAAATTATTCTAAAGAATAAAGAAAAAAATGCACAGGAAATTCTGGATACTTTATTTAGTATCGTAAACGATTTTGGGAAAAAGAATAAATGGGAAGACGATGCAACAATTTTGGTTATTAAAAGATTAAAAATGAAACAAAACTTGTTGATAAAATTTAAAAAATAAATTTTTCAAATCTTTTTAAACTTGTTCCGCAAAACTTAATAAAGGAAGAAAAATTGATTGCTGATAGGATTAATAATATTGGTGTTTCACCAACAATGAAAATTGCAGCCAGAGCAAAGATGATGTTGGCTGAGGGAATAGATATAGTTGATCTGAGTGTTGGTGAACCTGATTTTCCAACGCCGGATAATATAAAGGAGGCTGCTAAGAAAGCTATTGATATCAATTATACAAAGTACACGTTAAATTCCGGTAGCGTAGAGCTAAGAAAAGCGATTGCAACAAAATTAAAAAATGATAACAATCTGAATTATGATATAAGCGAAATAATTGTTTCTAACGGTGCAAAACAAGCAATTTACAATGCAATTCTTTCTATTGTTGATGAAGGTGATGAAGTTATTATACCGGCTCCATATTATGTTTCGTATCCGGAAATGGTTAATCTTGCAAAAGGAGTACCCATATTTGTAGATACCAAGGAAGAAAATGGATTCAAATTAACACCGGAAGAATTGAATAATGCAATTTCTGCCAATACTAAAGTTTTTATCCTTTGTAATCCATCTAATCCAACTGGCGCTGCATATACAGAAAAGGAATTAAGAGTACTTGTTGAAGTTATTGAAGATAAAGAAATATTTGTTCTAACCGATGAGATTTATGAAAAGTTAGTTTATGATGATTTTAAGTTTGTAAGTTTTGCTTCTTTAAGTGAAAAGATAAAAGAAAAAACCATAGTTATAAACGGGGTTTCAAAAGCCTATTCTATGACCGGATGGAGAATTGGTTATGCTGCTGGTCCTAAAGAAATAATTGAAGGATGCGGAAAAATACAAAGCCACAGCACTTCCGGCGCTTCATCAATTTCTCAATATGCAAGCACAGCTGCATTGCTTGGCACTTATAAAGAAACTGATAAGATGGTTAAGGAATTCAAGAAACGTAGAGATTATGTTCTTAGCCGGTTGCATCAAATACCAAATGTTTCCTGCCATACACCAGAAGGAGCATTTTATGTTTTTCCAAATATCTCTGCTTATTTTGGAATGGAATACAAGGATACTTATATAAGAAATTCTTACGGACTTGCATACTTTATTTTGAAAGAAGCAAATGTTGCAGTTGTACCTGGTGAAGCTTTTGGAGCCGATAATTACATAAGGATTTCATATTCTACTTCAATTGAAAATTTGGTTAAAGGTATGGATAGAATTTCTGAAGCATTAAGTAAATTAGAAAAACCAGCAAGACATAAAGTATTTGAACTTAGTAATACAACCACACATATAAAAAATCCTATTGAATTAGAATCTTCCATTTCAGTGGAAAGCAGAAATGTTCTTGTTAATGAAGCCGAAGTTCATTTGAAATATGATAATTATTTTGAATGGAATGCAAACATTAACAATGTGGTTGTGCAGCTTCGTACAAATGTTCCTCATCTTTACGATTTTTGGATAGAAAACTGGTACCCCGCACAACTAAAACCTGAAGTAAAACCTGATGGAATTATTTACGCTGTTTATGGAGTAATTGGCAGAGAGCCACATGCATTCTATAATTCAGAAACAAATACCGGAATTCTTTTTAACACTGATAATTATGGATCGTTAAGGAGCCTGGCATTTGGACTTGTGGCAGATATTGCAGCAAAACTTTTTAATAGAAATTCTATCCGTGGAATGTCTGCGGATTATGTTGGCTCCGGCTTTGTTCTAATCGGACCAAAAGGAACTAAGAAAACGGAAATATTTTATGGGTTGCTAAAAAATGAAAACGTTGCGCTTCATTCAAGCGACCTATTCTTTATAAATAATGAAAGCGAAAAATTGGTTGCAGAAAATCCTGAAAGAAAAATTTATGTTCCAACTTATACAGCTTCGGTTCTACCATTGCTTTCTAATTTATTCGATCTTAGCAAGTGTGAAAATGTAATTTCTAAAAATTCCGAATGCGAAACGCGCGAATGCCAGCTTACAGAAGAATGTGGAATGGACAGGGGGAATCCTTATTGCTTTAAGGCATCTCGGGAATCTTATGCAATGTTAGATCCATACTGGATTGGCGGGATGTTTAAGCATCTGAAGAAAATAAATATTGATTACATTTTTATAATGAAGAACGATCATAAAGCGATACAGATTGAACAACTAACACCTTCAACGGCTGTTCAATTTTTAGTTTCAGGATTTACAACCAGTAGTTTGACCCCACACCAGAACAAATCACTTCCATTTTATAATGTACATTTTATAATGAATACACCAGAAAAAATAGAAGAACAGAAAAGAATTTATGAGAATATTTTTTCTAAAGCTAAATGTTTTGCACTGAACTGTGAGAAGGGAAGTGTTGAGGAAATTCAGAATTTAATTTTGGAAACGATTAAAAATTAATTGGATCTAATTTGGAGAAATATATAATCGCAGTGCTTTAAAAATCTTTTCAACTGGCATTGTTTTACCAGTCCATAATTCAAATGATTTTGCACCTTGGTTAACGAACATCGTTAAACCATCAACCGGAGTTGCGCCGGCAGCCTCTGCAAGCATTAATAATTTTGTTTTAAGTGGTGTATAAACCATATCAAAAACAATTTGCCCTTTATTAAACGATTCAAAATTACTTATAACAGAATCATTAACATTCGGATTCATTCCAACTGAAGTAGAATTTATTATCAACTGGGAATTTTTTAATACGTCATCAACAGGAATTTTGAATAAGCCAAAAGTTTTAATGTACTTATAAAGCATTTTAGTGCTAAAAAAATCTTTTAATTGTTCAGCTCTTTCTTCATTCCTATTTATCAAATTAATTTTAGATGGTTTGAAGTTTCTGATTAAAGCGTAAACAGCACTTCTTGCCGCGCCACCGCTGCCAAGTATACTTATTTCTCCATTTGTAATTTTATCTTTTAATGGAAGAAGAGTTTCCATTATTCCATGTACATCTGTGTTGTACGCTGTAAGGTTTCCGCTTTCGTTTACTATTGTGTTTGCAGCGCCAATTACGCCTACTTCTTCAGAATAATTCTTTACCAGGGGAATTATACTTTCCTTATGTGGCAGAGTGATATTCATGCCTTTAATTCCAAGTGCAACCATTCCTCTAATTGCAGTTTTTAAGTTGATTGGAGGAACATCAAAAGGAAGATAAATGTAATTTAGATTGAGCAATTCAAAAGCAATGTTATGCATAAATGGGGAAAATGAATGCTTTACTGGATGCCCAATTATGCCAGTAATTTGTGTGTCAATATTAAATTTGTCGTGTATATTCATAAAGGAAAATGTTGTTTCTAAATTTCGTCTAATAATTTTTTAAACAGCTTTGAAGTTTTGATTTCTGGATATTCTCTCGCAAACTCGTTCTTAATATTTGGATCGAGCATAAACGCGGTTTTTAAACAAGAAATTGCTTCATTAGTTTGAAGAAGAATAAAACAAACTTTTGCTTTACCGTAATGGGAATTTGCATCCGATGGATTTAATTTTATGCAAGTGCTGAATGCTTCTTTGCTCTCTAACCAGGAACTCAGTTCTAATTGTGTTTCAGCAAGCTTGTACCATATTTCAAAATTTGCCGGTTCAATTTCCACAGCTTTCTTATACGATTCCACTGATTCTTTCATATTGCCAAGCGCATATTCCAGATCGGCTTTAGCGTAATATGCTTCTGCTGAATCTTTGGTAAGTGATATTGCTTTGTTAAAATCCTTTAAGGCTAATTGATATTTACCAACAGCATCATAACAATAACCACGTGCAAGAAAGGCTTCGTAATACTCATCTTCCAGTTTGATAGCTGTGCTGTAATTTTTTATTGCATTAATCAGATCATCCAAGTCTTCATAAACCTGCCCGATGTTAAAATATATTGCTTCATCATTCTGGTCTAAATCAATAGCGCACTTAAAAGCTGCAAGAGCCTGATCTAATTTACCAAGATTTGCGAGTGCAATTCCTTTGTTAAATAATGCATTGGCAAAATCATCTTTAATGGCAAGTGAAAGATCGAAACTATTAATTGCCTTTTCAAATTTTCCATCGCGGATTAAAACTATTCCCCGGTTATACCATCCGGATGCGCTGTACGGTTCTATTTCAAGATATTTATCGTATGCAATAATTGCTCTTTCAAAGTCATCTAAATTCTCATAACAATACCCAAGTTCATAATACGCTTCGCTAAACTGATTATCAATTTCGGCTGCTTTTGTTAAAAACTTAATTGCCTCTTCATATTCTGCATCCCTTTCGTGGATTGCTCCAAGATTAAAATAAACCTCTTCGTTCTGCGGATCTATATCCAAAGCAGTTTTTAAAGTATTTATTGCATCTTCAATAAGGTCTAAATTATCTTCTGCGTGGGCTTTGCTCAATAATGTTTCTACATCATAGGGATTTAATGAAAGAGCTGTATTGAAACATTTATATGCTTCTTCAAATTTAAGCAGGTTGTTGTAGAAACTTCCTTTCAACTGCCAGAGATCGGAATTGTAAGGAGAAACCTCTAAAAGTGTAATTGTAAAAAACAATCCATCCTGGTTAAAATCGCTTTCCATACATTGATGAATAAGATCTTCAATACTATCCAGGTTAGAATATACTTCTCCCCTGGAGATAATTTTCTTATACTCTTCAATCTTTGCTTTTAATTGTTTTTCTTCAGGAAGAAAATCCTCATCTCCGAAATAATCTTCGGGATAATCCATTAATGTCTCCAATAATTTCTAATTTGAATGTATTACTCAATTGAAAGAAAATCAAGTTTAATTTTTTTATGTAGCGGTCAGTTATCAATTATATTACTTCGATCCAAGCAATTAAGAATCGGGGAATCGGGGAATCGGGGAACCGGCGATTACCGTTTCCCCGATTCTCCCAATCACCGATTCTGTTTTTTTACCTTCTTAATTAAGACACAAGACCTAACGGACAACTAATTCAGCACTGCGGTAACCTTTTCTGCTGCATCTTTAAGACTTTTTGCAACTTCAAAGTTTAACCCCGAAGTAGCCAGCAATTCGCGGGCTTCTATTGCATTGGTACCTTCAAGCCGAACAACGATTGGCATGGTAATCTGAACTTCTTTTACCGCATCAATTACACCCTGGGCTACACGATCGCACCGCACAATTCCGCCAAATATATTAATGAGGATTGCTTTTACATTTGGGTCTGAAAGAATGATTTTAAATCCATTTGATACCGTTTCCTTATTAGCACTTCCGCCAACATCAAGAAAGTTTGCCGGCTCACCACCTGCAAGTTTAATAATGTCCATTGTTGCCATCGCAAGTCCTGCACCGTTAACCATACAGCCAACGTTGCCATCAAGTTTAATGTAGTTAAGATTGTATTTGGAAGCTTCAATTTCCAATGGATCTTCTTCATCCAGGTCTCGCATAGCTACAAGTTCCGGATGTCGATAGAGCGCATTGTCATCGAAATTCATTTTAGCATCAAGTGCAATCACTTCTCCAGCTTTTGTAACTACTAAAGGATTTATCTCCGCCAGCGATGCATCAGTTGCTTCATAAGCTTTGTAAAGTGCCATTAAAAACTTTACAGCATTTTTATTTTGGTTTTCTGTTAATCCAAGTCCAAAAGCAAGATTTCTTGCCTGATAAACCTGCAATCCCACTTCAGGTTCAATTGTTTCTTTCAAAATCTTTTCTGGATTTTCAGCAGCAACTTTTTCAATTTCTACTCCGCCTTCTGTGGAAACCATCAACACATTTTTAGATTTAGCACGATCTAAAGTAATTCCAACATAAAGTTCGCGGTCGATGTCTATTCCTTGTTCAATTAAAAGACGTTTAACTGTTTTACCTTCGGGACCAGTTTGGTGAGTTATTAAATTCATTCCCAATATCTGGCTCGCCAATTCTTTTACTTCATCGATACTTCTTGCAAGCTTAACACCGCCGCCTTTACCGCGTCCGCCGGCGTGAATCTGCGCCTTAACTACCCAGATGCTTCCACCAATTTCCTGCGCTGCCTGCACTGCTTCTTCTATTGAAAAAGCTACTTTTCCGGTTGGAACTGGCACATTAAATTTTCTTAAAATTTCTTTTGCCTGATATTCGTGAATTTTCATATATGTTTTCCTTGCTGATTTTCGGTAGAAATGAATTACAAAATTATTCCACACCTAAAGTTATTATTTTTTGATGTAATATTAAAATAGGAAAGAAGAATTACCAAAAGAAAATGCCAGAAGAAATCTGGCATTTTGGTATAAAGAATTTTTTTAAGAAAATTTACTTTATCACTAACATTTTCTTAGTTGAAACAAAATTACTTGTTCTAAGTTGATAGAAATATATTCCGCATGAAAAGTGACTGAAATGAATTCTATTCCAGAAACTTTTCTTATTATTTTATTGAATGAATGTATTTATCGTGTGTCGGGATAATTATCTTATTATTTATTATCGCAGGTGATGAACTAGAAGATTCACCTATAATGTTTTTCATTGACCAAATAATATCACCATCACTATTAATTTTATTTAAATCAAAATTACCGTGGTGGGCATAATCTTTAGCAAAATAAATGTAGTTATCTTTATCGCATATTAATGCAAGTGCAGAAGATGCCATAAGATTTTTCTTCCATCGTATTTTTCCAGTATAATCAATAGAGTATAATGTATCCGAGCCAAAATAAATGTTACCTTTATGATCCATCGTTGGCTCTGGATGTGATGGTAACATAGGCTCACCACTAAATTTATAAAATTGATTATGCTGAATAAACCATCTGATTTTTCCTGAGGTATTGATAGAAAAAAATGCCGGGTTTCCAGAAATAGTATTTATATCACTAGTCGTTAAATAAATATTTCCATCATTATCTATCAAAGGTGCAGCACCTCCAGTATTCATTTCACCAAATGACCATTTAACCATTTTGGTAAATAAATCAATTGCAATGATACCAGTATTTGTTCCCGATACATATAACGTTCCTCCATCAGGTGAAATAGATGTGGGAGTTCCGCTAACAAATCTATAATCAATTAAGCTCCATTTCAAATTACCATCTTTTCCTAAAGCATATAATTTATTACCAGAATCTATAAAATATAATGTCCCATCTTTCCCAATATTTAATCCGTCATTATCGATAGTATTATCTGCCGCAAACTTCCATTTAATTTTACCTGTTGGTTCGATGCCATAAACATAAGGTGGGTAGATAATATAAATTGTTCCATCGTTTGATATAACGGGTGTTGTTAACGTTTGATGTCCCAATTCTAATTTCCATTTGATTTTACCATTGAAACTAATTGCTCTTAGAAAACGAGTATCGGAAATATAAATAGTGGAATCGATTCCAACTGCGCTCCCACTGTGTAAATCCAAGCTGTCTAGGGTCCACTCGATAACTCCTGACAATGCGCCCACTTGATCGCCTCTTCCTGTCGATTGAGGATCGTGATGGTTCATTGGCCAGGGAGAATCTGCAAGGCTGGGCCAGGGAATATCCTGCTGGTATCCTGGCGGTAACTCCTGCGGTTTAGTTCCTTCGTCTTTACAACCAATAAGTGAGAAGAGAAAAGTAATAAGTAAAAGAAATAACTTTTTCATTTTTGTACGCATTAAATTCAAAAGCAAGATAAAAATTTTAAAAGATAACACAGGACAACTTGAAATCTTCTTAAAAAAATCCTCTCCCTTGGGGAGAGCCTGCCTGGCCGACAGGCAGGTATTTAGGAGTAGGCTTATATTTTTTCGCTTATAGCTTTTGCCTGCTGGAAGAGAAGCAAATAATCTCTTCCGCCGGCTTTACTGTCGGTTCCGCTCATATTAAATCCACCAAATGGATTTCCGCCAACCAATGCTCCTGTACATTTTCTGTTTAAGTATAAGTTGCCAACAAAGAATTCCTTCTTTGCTCTTTCTAATTTTGTTCTGTTCTTTGTATAAATAGCTCCCGTTAAACCGTAGTTTGTATTGTTTGCAATTTTTAATGCGTCATCAAAGTTTTTTACTTTAATTACTGCAAGCACAGGACCGAAAATTTCTTCCTGGGAAATTCTTGCCATTGGATCAACATCAACAATAACCGTAGGTTTAATGTAGTATCCGTTTCCTTCAACCTTTTCACCACCGCATAAAAGTTTGCCTTCCTGTTTACCTATTTCAATGTACTTTAAAATTGTTCTTTCAGCGGAGGCGCCAATCACGGGACCAGCAGGATAATTATCTTTAGCAGGACCAACTTTAATTTTATCAACTTCTTCTTTCAGCTTTACAATAAATTTATCATATACTTTTGCATCAACAATTACTCTGGAACAGGCTGAGCATTTTTGCCCTTGGAAACCATATGCTGAAGCAACAACACCGCTAACTGCGTTATCAAGATTCTTAACTTCACTATCAACAATAATGCTGTCCTTACCACCCATTTCAGCCACAACTCGTTTCAACCATTTTTGTCCTGGCTGAACTTCTGCTGCCAATTTATTTATATGAATTCCAACTTCCATTGAACCAGTAAAGGAAATGAAACGTGTAAGCGGATGAGCAACCAAAGTATCTCCAACTTCAGCACCAGAGCCTGGCATAAAGTTAAGAACTCCACCAGGTAATCCAGCTTGTTTCATTATTTCAAAAAATAATTGTCCCATCATCGGCGTATCGCTTGATGGTTTGAGAACAATAGTATTTCCTGTAACAATAGCGGCTGATGACATTCCAACTAAAATAGCAAATGGAAAATTCCAGGGAGGAACAACTACGCCAACTCCAAGCGGTAAATAAACCAATTCATTCTTTTCACCTTTAATTGGAGTGATTGGTTGTTTAGCGGCATAGCGGAGCATTTCTCTTGCGTAAAATTCCATAAAGTCGATTGCTTCTGCTGTATCTGCATCAGCTTCAATAAAATTTTTGCCAGCTTCAATAATCATCCAGGCATTAATTTCAAATCTTCTTTTCTTAGCTATTTGCGCAGCCTTCATTAAAATTTCAACTCTCTTTTCGGCTGGAACATATTTCCATTGTTCAAATTTCTTTGCGGCTTCTTTAACAGCAAAATCAGCAAGTTCTTTTGTACCTTTATAAAAATTAGCAACAACTTCATCTTTGTTAGAAGGATTAAATGAAGTAAGAGTTTGCTCGGTTATTATCTTCTTTCCGCCAATAACGATTTCATAAGTCTTGCCTAATTTTTTCTGGACAAGTTTAAGTGCATCAATTTGTTTCTTGTAAATTTTGGGATCGCCAAAGTTACAGATTGGTTCGTTTTTGAATGGTGTCAATTTCATTTTTTAGTCTCCAATATTTCTTTTTTGCTGGATTAAAATTGTTTAAAATTAGCTCATTTGGTATTGATTAGCAATTTGAAAAAGATGATGGAAATAATTTATCCGAGCGGAGTTTTTATGAAAACAAAATGGAAGTGAAAAAGAGGTTTCGTATAAAGTAAAAACGTCAGAGGTTAAACGAAAGAAGTTGAACGAGAGATGTTAATTCCTAAATAACTATCCTAATCTCAAATCTATCGGCTCACATTTCTAATTTTATTAGACATTACTTTTTCTTTTCAATAAAAAAAGAATCGGAAATTCCTTTGTTAACTTTATAGTCAGAATACGTAATTAGCACCATTCCTTTTTCTTTAGTTTTAGGAGAATCTTTTTTTTCTACTTCAATTTTCTTTTGGCGGGGATCCTGGAAGTTTGACTTTGGCAGCTCAAAGTAAAACTTAATTGTGCTTGGTAACGGATATGAAATATTCTCGTCGTACTTCAATTCAATCTGGCTTGTACCACCGCGCTTACCTACAGATTCAACTTTCCTAACAAGATTTTTTTGATTATCGATCCATAACTTTGAAAGAACTACATCCGAACTATCCGTATTGGGAATAACTTTAACAACAGCTACATCTTTCCCATCCAACTTTTCATATCCAACAAAAAGCGCACTGTAGTTTTGGTTCAACAACCCGGTAGGCGAAAAGTTATATGCTCTTCTTGGCAGCATAGCAAATTCCTTTGAATCCATTTTAACTTTATTGGGCTGCTTAAAATAAATTGTTGCTTTCATATCAGGGACTTTTATAAAATCAACATCAACTTTAATATTGGCAGTAACCGAGTAATCTTTAACTCGATTGAAATTTTCTTTTACCTTGTTTAAAATTGCATTGGGATCTTTGGTTTGGGAATAAAGACTTGCAGTTAAAATGAAGGTGAATAGAATTATTTTTTTCATAATATCAACTCAAAATATCTTTTCTTAAAAATATGAATAACGTAATTAAATAAAATCCTAAAACATGTCCGCCTAACACCAGGGAATCTTTTATCAATGCTTGCTTATCAATTGGATCATCAAAAAAAGATAACCAACCAGCCATATAATTGGTAAACAGGTATGGTTTTATTGATGTAAAAATATCAACTTGAATTACAGAAATAATCATAAAGACAATCAGAACCGCCATGGTTGCCACAATTGGACCGATAGCATTTTCAACTAAAGAGGAAAATAAAAATGCGAGTGAAACTACCACAGTCATGCTTAAAACACCAAAGCCATATGCAGCAAAGAAGCGCCACAGCACATCATTCTGAGAAAGGACGATTATCTGTCCCTTAAAAACGAAAAGTACGCCTGTCCCAAAAAATAAAACACCAAGTCCAAGACTAGTAACAGCTAACCACAGAAGTAATAAAATTGTTGTAACTATTCCTGCCAGAAATTTTGAAGTAACAATCTGAAACCTGGAAACCGGACGAGTGATTAACATTCGGTAAGTGCCGCTGGTTGCTTCACCGGCAAGCAGATCGCCACCAACTAAGACAATTAAAAATGGAATATGAACAAACAAACTTTGAAGAACTATGTACCCAATAAAATATCCGTTTAAAATGTTGCCCGAAAAAACAAAATTTTCTGTTATGTTTCTTGGAGCAAAATTTGAACCGCTCTGCTGTGCAAGATAAAACGAAAGATGAATTAAAGGAACAAGAACACCAATAGCAATAAATCCAATATAGGTTCGCCACTTTCTAAAAATTTTATATAGCTCGATAGATATCAATTGAAACATCACTAATTTCCTTCGGTTATTGTTAGAAAGTATTCTTCAAGCGATCTAATGGGTACAACTGCATTTACTAAAATGTTATTTTGAACCAGGTATTTATTGAGTTCAGGAATTTCATCTTTTATTACATTGAAGAACATTGCTGATTCTGTATTTGAGTATAATTTTTCTTTCCACCCCGAGTTATTAATAAGTTTCATAGTTTCTTCTATGCTATCAACTTCAATCTTTACTTTTAAATTTCCTGAGTTAAGAATATCCTGAACATTCCCTTCTACAATAGTTGATCCTTTATTTATAATTATCATTCTGTTTGCAATCAGTTCAACTTCGGAAAGTATATGCGATGAAAGAAAAACCGTTTTTCCTCTATCTTTGCTCAGGTGGATGATCAGATCTCGGATTTCTTTCATACCTTGTGGATCGAGTCCAGTTGTTGGTTCATCAAGAATTATTAAGTCAGGATCGTGCAGAAGCGCCTGGGCTAATCCAAGTCTTTGTTTCATTCCATGCGAAAACGTTTTTACTTTGCTTTTAAATCTTTTTTCTAAGCCAACCAACTCTAACAATTCCATTATTTTTTTTGAGGTTGTATCTGCGCCGGAAATTTTTCCAAGAATCTCAAGATTTTTGTAAGCGGAAAGATAAAGGTAGAAATCAGGTTTTTCAACAATAGCACCTATCCTGCGTAAAATTTCCTTTCGTTTTTCTTTTAATTTTTTATCAAAAATTTTAATTTGTCCGGCAGTTGGTCGAATCAATGTAAGCAGCATTCTTATAGTTGTGCTTTTACCAGCACCATTTGGACCAAGAAAACCAAATACATCACCCTTAAATACATTTAGGTTAAGATTATCTACAGCTCTTACTTCCTTGAACTGCTTGGTAAGCCCGTTTACTTCAATCACTTTTTCTTGATTCAACATTTCCTCAAACTTTTTTGAAACATACACAAAAGTTGTACGTCAAAATAAAAAAAAATTATTTAATATTAAGAAATTTTCACCGATAAAAATTTGCTGTTTACCGATTTAGACTATTTAAAATTATGTTTAGTTCATATTATTACATCTCAAATTCAAGATAATTTACCAGGAGAGAAATGACGAAACTGTTTTTGATGATAATTTTGGTTCTTTCATTTACTTTTCAAGCGAATGCTCAGACAGAAAATCATGGTACTTTGAGCGGATATGTATATGATTCCTCAAATGGAGAAGGACTAATAGGAGCCAGCGTATATTTAAAGGATTTGAATGTTGGTGCAACTACAAACCTTAGCGGTTATTTTGTAATTCCAAATACTCCAACCGGAAATCAAACTCTTGTTATAAGCTATATTGGATACAAAACTCAATTGAAAAATTTATTTGTAAGTATAGATGAAAATGAAATTCTTAAGTTCAAACTTGATCCGAGTGCTGTTCAAACAAAGGAAGTTGTCATCACCGGTGATTCTATCAGAACAATTGAAAAGCTGTTTGTAAAACCAATTTCTAAAATTGAATTGAATGCTAAACAGATAAACAGCATACCAAGAGTAATTGAAGCAGATCTTTTGCGATCACTTCAAACATTGCCGGGCATACAACCTCTCTCAGATTTTTCATCTGCTTTGTATGTTAGAGGCGGAACACCAGATCAAAATCTTTACCAGATTGACGGAACAGATGTTTATAATCCAGAGCATGCATTCGGTTTATTCTCAACTTTTAATACTAATGCAATTAAAAAAATTGAATTATCTAAAGGCGGTTTCAACGCAGAGTATGGTGGAAGGCTTTCTTCAATTCTTAGTGTAACAAACCTGGATGGAAACAGGAATAATATTCAGGGCGATGTTTCAATCAGTTTATTATCCGGCGCAACTACACTGCAAGCACCGCTGGGAAATTTTGGCTCTATCTCTGGATCATTCAGAAGAACTTATCTGGATCAAACACTTGCAAAATTTATTGATGAGATTCCTCCATATTATTTTTATGATGGAAATATAAAAACATTTTTGGACCTGGGTGAAAAAGATAAGCTTGTTTTGAGTTTTTATGGCGGAAAGGATAACCTTGATTATAAATTCGATACTAAAGCAAGCGAATCTTTAGGTTTTCATTATGATTGGGGAAATACAACCGGCAGTATAAACTGGAAGCGAATTATCACTCCAAAATTATTTGCCAATTTCTGGATAACCGCAAGTCGGTTTACATCATTATTTACTTATGATGAAGCCAACTTAGAGGAATACAATAAGATTAGTGATTATTCTGTTAAGGGAAATATGGAATACTACTATTCCAAACACTTTATTATAAAGTTTGGTTTTGAAGAGAAAAATTTACACGGAGTACTGTATGAGAACTTTCAAGGTGGAAAGGTAGATGCAAACAAGTACAGGAATCATTATACAGGATATGTTACCACAAACTGGCGCCCAAGTGATAATTTTGATATTGAAGGTGGCTTAAGGTACGATTATTTTAGAACTGATAAACATTATCAAAATCTTGATCCAAGATTCGCAATCAAGTACCGATTAACAGAAACTTCCAACCTAAAATTTTCATCAGGAATTTATCATCAATATTTAAATCGGGTTCCGCGCATGTTCTTTGCAAGTCTCTGGACTTCAGCAGATCAATACACTTCCGGTTCCAAATCTTATCATTTCATTTTGGGATACCAGAAAGAAATAAACCAGATTTACGAACTTGAAGTTGAGGCTTACTATAAAAAGTATAAAGATATTTATTCCTTTAACCAAACAATGCTTACAGAAATTTCTGCTGATTATTATACCGGCGATAATTTGCCAGTTTATACAGAAACCAAAGGAATGTTTAACAGAGGCGATGGTGAATCCTATGGAATAGAGGTTTTACTTAGAAAGGATTATGGGGCTATAACAGGTTGGCTCGGTTATTCGCTTGCAAAAACGAAATATATTTTTGATGATTTGAACCATGGAAAATCTTTCTCCCCAAGGCACGATAGAACGTCAACTGTTAATGTTGTAGCAAACGTAGATATAAAACAATTCTTTGATGAACTGAAAGGAATATCCGGAGTTGAAAGAACATCTAACTGGCTGCTGGGAATTAATTTTATCTATGCAACCGGGCAACCAATGACAATACCAACTTCTGCATATGCAGTTAACAAACTTCCTGATTGGAATGATAATTCAAATGGGCTGTCACTTTATCCTTCTGAGTTAAATACTTTGCGTCTTCCACCTTACATCAGGATGGATATAATTGTTACTTATGAAAAACACTATAATGGTTGGACGCTTGCACCATATCTGCAGATCTTTAATGTTGGAAATAGAAAAAATGTATGGTTCATCAATTACGATAATGAAATAAAAGATAATATTTTCACTCAGAAAATAGAAACGATTAATATGTTCCCGATGCTGCCAAGCATCGGAGTTAATATTAAATTCTAATCTACCAAGAATTAAATGAGAAGTTAAATGAAAATTTTGAAAAGTATAAATATTGAATGGAAAATACTGGTTATGATATTAACAACCTTTTTCTTTTCCGCCTGCGGTGAAGGTACTGTTGATTTAACCCAATCTAAGTATGAACCAAAAATAGTTGTTGAAGGTTATCTTTACCCTGGACATCAAATTGGAGACATAAGGATTTCGAGAAATATGCCTCTTAACAAACAAGTGGATTTTGAAACAATTGTGTTAAAAGACGCAATTGTAAAAATAAGCGATCTATCTGACGGACACGAGTACATATTAAAGTATGAACCAAGTTACTTCACCTTTTTTGTCCCGGTGTATACACCGGTAGAATATGGTAAAAGTTATAAGCTGGAAGTCTGGGCAACAATTGATGGAAAAAATCTGTATGCAAGCTCTACTACAAAGGTTCCTGAGAAAGGATTAAAGATAGTTGACAATCCGGAAAGTTCATTATCTTACAGAGAAAAAGATACTGAAGGAAATTTAAAAAAATATAATATTAGTTTTACACTTTCATATGGTGCTGAATTTTACGCACTGTCTGTGTGTGCGAATTTATCTATACTCAGTTTAAATAATTTCATTTATGAAAATCCTTATTTTAAACCTGATACAAATGACATAAAGGATAATTTCAGTCGATACACAAATTCATCATATACGTTGCAGAATTTTAATCCCTATGCTGAAAAACTGAATATAGATATTGAGTGGACTTCAATATGGTTTTATGGTAAATACCGGGCAATTGTTTATGCAGGAGATAAGAATTTTAAAGATTTCTTTCTTACTCAGGACAATGTTCAGGAAATGGATGGTAATTTCCACGAACCAAAACTACATATCGATGGTGATGGAATAGGAGTTTTTGGTTCTGCTGTTGCTGACACAGTTTATTTTACAATAACTAAATAAATAAAAACTAATTAAGAGGTGCTGTAATGAAAAAACTATTTGTAATTATATTTTTAATCGGGTTAGCTTCTGTTGTACATCCACAGGAGGAAACATTATTGAACGGTGAATTAGAACATGGTGGATATATTGCTCCAAGCGTTAGATTTACCAACCTGAATAATGAATTTGCTGCGCTTGCCGGTGGTTATATTGGATGGGTTGTTAATCATCAGTATGTACTTGGTGCTGGAGGCTTTGGACTTACAAATAAAATTAAAGTAAGTGAAGTCGCGCAGAATACATATAACAGAGGTCCGCAACTTTACATGAACTTTGCATATGGTGGTGGTTATTTGGAATATGTTTGGAGACCAAATGATCTGGTTCATTTATCAGCCTCTGCATTAATTGGTGGAGGCGAATTAAAATATGTTGAAAAAGTTCATCGAGATGATTGGGAATTTGACCGCGAAGATGATATGGTTGCAAGTGATGCTTTCTTTGTAGTTGAGCCCACTATTAATGCTGAAATGAATGTTACTTCATTCTTTAGAATTGATGCCGGTGTTTCTTACAGAATGATTACCGGTCTAAATCTTATTGGAATTAAAAATTCTGATTTGAGCGGCGTTTCTGCAAATTTATCATTTAAGTTCGGACGTTTCTAAAATATAATTTTGTATTTCTCCGTGCTTACTTTTAGCCAATGCATTAAAAGAAAAAGTAACGCGGAGAAATACAATGAAATTTAATTGTAAGAAATTGCTCTAACTACTGCATCATGAATTTTAGGGCGGAATTTACTGATTCTTAAATTGTTCCTTGTTGGATAAACCCGGTTAGTTAAAAGAACAACAAACAAATCTTTTTCTTTATCCACCCACACAGAAGTTCCTGTAAATCCGGTATGCCCGAATGAATTCAATGAGAATAAATTTCCCGCAGATGTACCCGGACTTGATTTTGTATCCCACCCTAATCCTCTGGAGCTTTGATCTGTTTGCTTTGTTGTCCATGAATTTTCAGTTGAAGGTATTATAATTTGCAAGGTATCATATTTGCCTTTCTGAAGCATCATTTGAAGAAAGATTGCAAGATCACCAGCAGTAGAAAACAAGCCGGCATGCCCGGCAACTCCACCAAGTAAATAGGCGGTTTCATCGTGTACTTTTCCCTGGAGTGTAGTCATTCTCCAGTAATTATCAATCTCAGTTGGAACACATCTATTGATTAATTCCACAGGAGGATTATATAAAGTATTTTTCATTTGGAGCGGATTAAAAACTCTTTCTTTCAAAAATGTATCCAGAGTTGTTCCACTAACTTTTTCAATAATTTTCTGAAGCGTAATCATTCCTAAATCACTGTAAAGATATTTGGAGCCAATTGGATAGGAGAGTTCCGTATTCATAATTGAATGAATAACTTCATCAGCATTCTTACAGGTTTTATAAAAAGGTTTCCATTCTGGTAAGCCGGAATTGTGCAGAAGTAAATTTCTTACAGTAATTGTTTCTTTCCCATTGTTCCCAAATTGGGGAAGATAATCAGCAACTTTTTTATCAAGTTGTAATTTCCCTTCATCAAATAAAATCATTGCGGCAGTTGTTGTTCCAATAACTTTCGAGACAGAAGCAAGATCGAAAATTGCATCAGTTGTCATTTTTCCGGATGAAGAGTCGTAAGTGAATTTTCCAAACGCTTCTTTATAAATTATTTTTCCATTATGACCGACACATAAAACACCACCTGGAAAAACTGAATCCTTTAAAGCTGTTTTCATTAACGAGTCCAGTTCATCAAAATTATATCCTGATTCTTCTTCTTTATTAATGCTAATTAGAACATTACTTTTAAGTTGTAAACCATCTCCGATTTTATAGCTTGTATTAGGAATGGAAATTGGAAGTTTTCCAGTGATGTTTATTTTACCAACGATTGCTTTAATCATGGCTTTTTGAGAGACAAGCGGATCGCCATAACTGCACAAATAAGTTGGAACTTCTTGCATTTCAGAAAGAATGTATGGGTTGCCAAGACTCATAAAAACAATTGGTTTATTTAGCTTGTTCAATTTGCTGATAAATTTGATTTGGTTTTCCGGCAGCCCAAATGAATTAGAAGCCGCTCTTACTTTTGAAAATATGGGGACTAAAATCAGATCAGCTTTTTTCGCACTAATTAGTGCATCATTAAAATCTTCCTCATCATTACTTCTGCCAAAGGCAAAATCGGTTAAACCTGGAAAAATTTCCCTTGTTAATTCTGGAAAGGAATATTGAGGAGAATAATATTGATCGCTTAAAACAATGCAAACTGGATTTACATATCTTGATGGCAAGACAGGAATTATTTTATTCTCATCTTTAACAAGTGTAATTGATTTATCAGCTATATCCTGCGCAAGCCGAAGATGAGATTTTTTATTTAGAATTCTTGTAACTTCATCAGGATTTATTATTTTGCTTTTATCAATTTTCAGCCAGGTTTTAGCAGCAAGAATTTTTTTTACACTGTAGTCAATTCGTTCTTCTCCTATTTCTCCATTTTCAACTGCTTTATAAATAGCTTTGATCGATTCTTCTTCGTTTGGAGGGAAGAGGATGCAATCATTACCGGCTTTAATTGCTAAGACAGTTGCACGACCGTTATCGAAATTTTTTGTCAATCCTTTCATGTTCATTGCGTCGGTAACAACAAGACCGGTAAATCCAAATTGCTTCTTTAATAATTTTGTAACAATATTTTTTGATAAAGTTGCGGGAATTCCGGCAATCGGTTCGTAAGCTGGAACTTCAAGATGCCCAATCATTACAGATTTAACACCAGCATTAATAGCCTTCTGGAATGGAACCAAATCATCTTCTTCAAATTCTTTCTTGGTATGATTAAGAAAAGGTAAATCTTTATGCGAGTCTACGTTTGTTGCTCCGTGTCCGGGAAAATGTTTTACAGTTGTTAAAACATTTTCATCTTTGCTTCCTTTAATAAAAGCAAGAGCGTGGTTTGTTGTAAGATTTTTGTCTTCTGAAAATGCCCGTATGTTTATAATCGGATTATTAGCGTTGTCATTCAAATCCACCATTGGAGCATAATTTTGATAAACTCCAATTGATTTTGCCTCCTGAGCAACAATTCTTCCCATCCAGTAAGTAAGGTTTGTATCATTAGCGGCGGCTACCGCCATATTATACGGAAACTCGATTGCTTCCTTTAGGCGCATTCCCAAACCGCGTTCAAAATCAGAAGCAACCAGCAAAGGAATATCGCTTAACTCCTGAAGTTTGTTGGTTAGAAAAACCTGGTTTAAAATATCGCCTTCAAAAAATATAAGTCCGCCAACTTTTAAATCTTTAACAAGGTGAACAAGTCGGCGGAATTGTTTTGAGTCTTCATTCATAAAATCAGCTTGAACCCACGGAAAAACCAATTGAGCGCTTTTATCCATTAAAGACATTTTCCCAACTGTCTTTTCAATTAAAGCAATTTCCTTAGTTGATAGTTTGAACGCAACGTAAGGATCAGGATTTTGTGGAAAAAAGTTTTCAGTCTTTTTATTTAACTCGAAGTCGGAAGACTCGCTCTGGCAAAAACTTCCACTGGATAAAATTAGAAAAATGAATAATATTTTTAGACAGCTTTGGATCATGTTATTTCTTTTCGTCTTCTTCAAGCGGAATAAAAAATAAAGTAATTATTCCAGGAATTCCAAGTAACAAAGTCATAATAAAAAAGCTCTGATAGCCAAGAAGCTGTTGTAAAAAGCCAGCAACAAATCCGGGGAGCATCATTCCAGCCGCCATAAGTCCGGTGGATATTGCGTAGTGCGCAGTTTTATATTCGCTTTTGTTAGCAAGGTACATTAAAAAAACCATGTAAGCTGTAAAACCAAAACCATAAGAGAATTGTTCAAAGGCAACGAAAGGTGCTGCAAAAAATCCTACTGGTTTTATGAATGACATAGTTACATAAACAAACATAGGTAACTGGATAATAATTGCCATAGGCCAAAGACATTTTTTTAAACCGTATTTTTTAATTATCAAACCACCAACAATTCCACCTGCAAGCAAACAACCAATACCGATCGTACCATAAACAATTCCAACTTGCTCTAAGGTTAAACCTAATCCGCCTACTTCCGGTTTATCTAAAAAGAAAGGGGATGCCAGCTTTATTAAGAAAGCCTCACCAAAGCGATAAAGAAATATGAACGCCAGGATAACACCAATTTTTTTCTGTTTAAAGTAAGTAGCAAAAACATCCGCAAATGCACCCTTTGCTTTTGGTGCAGGTGCATCAATAACCGGATATGGTAAAATGAATTTATGATAAACAAAAAGTATAATGTAAATAACTGCCGCTAAACTAAAAGCGAATGTCCAACTAATTATAATATTTCCCCGGTCCGATGGATCTGATGTTCTGGATAATAAAAATCCTGCAAGCCAAACTAAAAACCCCTGACCAAAGATCATTGATAGCCGGTAGAATGTTGATCTTATACCAACAAAACCAGCCTGATTTTCTTTGTTAAGGGATAACAAGTAAAAACCATCCGCGGCAATATCGTGAGTTGCAGAAACAAACGCGCCAATAAAAAAAGCTGCAAGGGAAAGATAAAAGAAAAATGAAAAGTGAAGCGAAAAAGCAATCGAAGCTAAACAAAACGTCATTGCAAGTTGAGTGAAAACAATCCAATTCCTTTTTGTTGAATTTGTATCGACTATTGGACCCCAGAACATTTTGATAACCCAAGGAAGATAAAGTAAACTTGTCCATGCAGCAATTGTTGCGTTATCAATTCCCATCTTTTTGTAAAGAATTACGGAAACTGCATTTATTAATATATAAGGCGTTCCTTCTGCAAAATAAAGAGTAGGAATAAAGGACCAGGGATTACGAGTTGTAACTTTTTCATTAGCCATAAATTTTCTCCAGGTAGAATTTCATAAAATATATTTTGATAGTTCTTAAGATATTAAGATTGATGGGAAAATAGATTTTCATATTAAAATTTAAACCCGACCTTTTGCCATAAATATTGCTCCCATTGTAGGAGGGAAGTCTGGTGCTTTAATTAAAATGTTCGGAATGAGTTTTTCAACTTTAGTTTTAAACAATTTTGAAAAGTAATTATCAGTAGTTATTATTCCACCAATTAACGAGAGTTTAAATTCTGCCAAATTTAATTTCTTTATCATTGCCAGAATATGTAAAACTAATTCGTGACTTTCTTCATCTAAAATATTAGTACAAATTTCATCACCTTTTTCGGCAGCTTCAATAACCAATGGCGCTGCGGATGCTATATCAAAATTATTCTTGTAGATTTCTATAATAAGTGATTCCGGAGAATCAACTTTGAATTTTTCTGCAAACAAGTGTGTAAGAAGTGTTGTATGACCTCTTCCATCAAAATGCTTTGCCATAAAGGATAAACCTTTTCTGCCAATGTTGTATCCGCTGCCCTGATCTCCGATGTATCTTCCGAATCCACCAACACGATGGATTTTTCCTTCCGAATCTTTACCGAACATAATTGAACCTGTACCTGCAATTAAAATGCTTCCAGGTTTTCCGGAAAATGCACCTTCCAGTGCAATACGTGCATCACTATCAACGTAAAAGTTAAGATGTATTCCTTTTGAATTAGCAAAATCATTAAATGCCTTTTCAAGTTTTTCTGCATCAATTCTTCTTCCAGCACCGGTTGTACCTAAAACGATTGAGAGAAAATCTTTGTAATCAGCATTTAGCTTATTCTTGCATTCATTAATTAAACTAAGGAGCATTTCAGAAACTTTTTCAGTCCCAATTATTAAAAAATTAGACGGTCCGCCGGTGCATTTGTACAGGATATTTCCTTCAAGATCAGTTGCAATACAAGCAGTTTTAGTTCCTCCACCATCCATACCGATTAGATATTTCATTAAGCATCTCTTTATTAGTTGTTAATAGCTTCCGCAAAATATAAAAATTTGTCGGAAGTTAAAAATAAAAAAGCCACCAAAGCAGTGGTGGCTATAAAATTAAATTTGATTTTTACTTGAATGATAAAAATAGTTCGAATTCGGTAGTCTTGATTCTGAGCTTTATTTAAGAACCAAGAAACCAGTTTACATTTCTTTCTCGGCAGTTAGGATTTTTCCTTCCACAAAAATACCGTGTTCCAGGTTATCTTTTGTTATGTATACAATTCCATCTTCATTATGTGGTTTACCATATTTGGAGTGAACTGATTTTAATCCACCTAACCATTTTCGTTTATCGGAAATGTAAACAAGATCATTTTCTTCTGCAGCCATTCTTTTCATATCAGCAACAGAAAAGTTAATACTACCATCATCTACATCTTTTAATTTCCAATGCATCTTAATAACTTCACCTTCACGTTCATTAACTTTACTTCCTTTGAACATTTCCTTAGCTAAAGCGATAGAAGAGATTGTTAAACCACGAGTTTTTTCTTTTTGATCGTATGGAATGTAATATGCGCTTGCAATTGCTACAAGAATCGTTAATAAAATTGAAGATGCAAATAGAAAATACAAATGACCAACATTAAAGAAAACCAATAAAAGTAAAACTACTATTAACGAAATTAATGAAATCATAATTGGTTTACTGTTACCAAAGGATTTTATTTTATTTGATACACTAATAAATTGTTTATCCAGGAGAGTTACTATTATGCCAATGCTCATTAACACAATTAAATTGTATAGTGCATTAATATAAATGTATGGTGGTTTTTTGGGCAGAGGCATTGTGCCTTGTGCAAATGCTCCTTGTAAAACTAATGGGTAGTAAGTTCCAAGAATCATCAAAACAACGCCGCCTACCAATGTGGAGGTTAAACCAATTGCACTAAATCTATTCCAGAATACACCAAAGAACATTGCCACTACAAGTGGTGGAGTTATTGTTGATTGAAAATACGAATGTGCCTCATAAATTGTTGGGAAGAAATTAAAAGGTATAACCGCTATTGCTCCAAGTATAGTAAAAACAACGGTTGCAAGTCTTGCATTAAAAAGATTTCTTTTTTCAGTTTCTTTATAAGTCAGATCTTTCTTTTTCAACCAGAGTCTTACTGGTTTATCAACATCATTAATCCAAATGGCGGCAGTTGCGTTTAATAATGTACTCACTGTAGACATTAATGCCGCCGCAAGAGCTGCTATAACAAATCCAAAAACACCGGGTCTGGAGATTATGCTGGAAACTACAACAAAAATAGAATCCGGTGAAGTTGTTGCCGGAATTAAAGAAGGAAATTTTATTGATAATGCTTTACCAATCCAACCAGCATTCCCAACAACAATTGCAGATAGCGGTAGCATAAACAGAGTATTGAATGTGGCAGCTTTTCTTCCTTCATTTACATTTTTGGTAGCCATAAACCTCATTAGAATTCCCATATTCATAAAAAGGAACATAATGGATTCTGCGATTCCATCCTGCCAAAAAACACCTACAAAATTAAAATCAGGTGGATTGTTAAAGTTTGCTAATGGTAATTTCCAACTCGTTGGTAATAAATTCCAGAATTCACCCCATCCACCAAGATATGCTATGCCTAATCCAAAAACTAAAAATCCAGCAAATAAAAGCATTATACCTTGAACAAGATCTGTAAAAATAACAGCTGTTTGTCCACCGAATGTAATGTATGTACCTGTTATTATTGCAGTAACAAAAACAATTCCCATTATTGTTATCTGAAAGGTCATCCCGAATAATTCAAAACTTTGAGGCAGCATTGGTTGAAGAGCTTTAGCCATTGTCAGAAATCCAACTCCAACATAACCGACTAAGTATAATAATTGTAAAACTGTAACTAAGAATCTAGCAAAAGGACTGAATCGTCTTTCAAAATATTCCGGAATTGAGCGAATTTTAGAATAGATTAAAATAGGCAGCCAGCCAAAAACAAAAAATGGTACAAAGAACCAATCGTTCATGTAAGACATTGTTGAAGAAAAACCGTGCTCCCAACCTTTGGCGGAGTACTTAATAAAACTGTGACTGCTAACTCCAGTTGCAACAATTGACATAGCAATAATCCACCAGGTAAATCTTCTTCCACCAAAAAAGAAATCATTGGTATCTCTGTTATATTTGCTGAAATATGTGCCAAATAATAAGATGCCTACAAAGTAGATAGCCATAACTATCCAATCTAAACTAGTTCCTAAGCTATGAAATACATGCATATTTTTCTCACCAGTATAATGCTGCGTAAATAAAAATGAAATGAATAAACATAAAATAGAAGTATCCAAAAAACAGAACTTTAAGCCAAAAGCGATGTTCTTTTTTCTTAAGGTTCATTGCCCCAGCTCTTTTTGTAACAATTAATCCTATTACAAAACAAATTCCTCCAATACTATACAAGTAAATGAAAGGAAGCCAAGAATTTGCAAAAGTGATCATAACAATTATCTAATTAGTTTAAAAATAAATTGGGACAAAGTTATGTAAGCCATTATTTATTTGCAAATAAATAATGAGTCTGACTTAAAAATTGGATTTAAGCAAAGTCTTTCCCACGCAGGTCTTCCTTTGCATTTTATTGATCATTTATATCATGTATTAACAATTGAATCGGAAATAATTCAACAATTTTTCTTTAAGTAGTGCAATGGTGTATAAATAAAAGTGAAGCTAAATCAATTTAAAAATAAAGTTTGTAGTTTGGTTATAAAAACAGATAAGAAAGCGTGATCCGAACTTTTAAAATTTGGATCCACCTTTCGCATTATTACCAATCCCCAACTTTGATAAACCAGGAATGTGGCAATGGAAATATTTGTTGTTTTTTTATTAAAACTTGATTTCAGGAAATCAAGGATCAGGTCAGATTCCTTTTGAAAAAGACTTTTTTGTATTTCAATATCTTTTTCCAGTGCTTGATCTTTAAAGAAATGATTAATTAATTCAAATATCAGTGGATATTTTTCTGATATATTTTCTTTTACTCGGAAATAATTAAAAATGCGTTCTGGCAATTCAATTCCATCCTTAAAAAGATTTTCCCTTAAATCCTCAATTAGCTTATCGATTTCACCTGTAATCACATCGTAAAAAATCGCTTCTTTAGACAGGAAATAATGATAAACTGTTGCCTTCCCAATTCTAAGATCCCTGGCAATTTCTTCAATTGTTGTTTTAGTAAGTCCATGCCGGGCAAACCGTTTTTGGGCTGTCTTTAAAATTTGATCTCTTCTTGGGTTATTTTTCATTTGGTAAACCAGGTTAATTAACGAATGGAAAGATACAAAAATTATGAAAGAAAAAATTATTGCATTTCAACCAGTATGTGCCTAAATTTACACCTCTTTTATAAATGCGTATAAATTTGAATTAGCAGGAGGCAAGGTAAATTATGGCTATGATGGCCAAGATGAGGAGTTTAGCACCAGCTTTTATTATTGCAGTTGGCGGAATTTTTGTGCTCTTTATGGTTATTTCCGATTCAAGTGTATTACAGATATTTGGACAACGTTCAAACGATGTTGGATCTGTAAATGGAGAAAAAATATCATATCAACAATTTTCTGCTTTATTAGAACAGGCAAAACAAAGACAAAAATCGCAAACAGGTAAAGATGTTGATGAAGAAAATTCAGATTCATTTAACGACCAGGTTTGGGATGCACTTGTTACTCAAGAACTTATTAAAAAACAAATAAAGAATTTTCATATAACTGTTACAGACCAGGAAATTAATGATGTTATTTTTGGTACTAATCCACCTGATTTCTTAAAAAGGCAGTTTACAGATTCATTAGGCAGATTTAACCGCCAATTATATGAATCCACACTATTACAGCAGAAGAAAGAAGTTCTATTAGCTGTTGAAGAACAAGTTCGTCAAATGAAACTTCAGGAGAAATTGCAAAGTTACTTATTTGCAAGCATCACAGTTAGTGAAGGCGAAATTAGAAGAAAATTTATTGATCAAAATACTAAAATGAGCGGTGATTATGTTTTAGTTGATGTTAATTTAATTCCTGATGGTGACGTAAAAGTAACTCAGGAAGACTTGAAGAAATACTATGAAAAAAACATCGATAAATACAAAATTGAACATCAAAGAAAATTAAAATATGTTCTCTTCTCAAAACTTCCTTCAAGGGAAGATTCAGCTTCAATTAAAAATAACCTTGCTGCAATAGTTACGAAAGCGAAAGGTGATACAGCTTCATTCAAGTCTTATGTAGATATTTATTCTGAACAACCTTATAAAAAAGACACGGTAAAACAAAATCAATTGCCTCCGGATGGTGGTGATTTATTTACAAATGCAAACAAAGGCGATTTAATTGGTCCACTTATAACTAATGAAGGTTATGTTATATTTAAGTTGATAGATAAAGTTGCAGCTAAACAAACTACAGTTAAAGCATCTCACATTCTTATTCCACTTGGCGGGGATGATAAAAAAGCTCAAGCTGATGCAATGGATGTGTACAATAAGTTAATTGCCGGGGCTGATTTCGCTCAACTTGCCAGAGAAAAATCCTCAGATTTCGGAAGCGGTAAAAAGGGAGGCGACGTAGGTTGGTTTGGTAAAGGACAGATGGTTAAGGAATTTGAAGATGCTTGCTTTAATGGAAACATTGGAGTTATACAAAAACCAGTAAAAACTTCGTATGGTTATCATATAATTAAAGTAACTGGAAAAGCAAACACCGATTATGTCGTTGAAAAGATCGTTAATAAAATTAAAGCATCTGGTACAACAGTAGAAAATTCTTACAGCTCAGCAACTGATTTTGCTTATCTTGCTGGTAAAAGTGATTTTGATTCTGAAGTTAAACTGATGAATTACAAAGTGCAAGAGACTGCTCCATTCAAAGATGATGCTACTTACATTCCCGGTTTGGGAGCTAATAAAAGTTTAGTTGAATGGGCTTTTAAAAAAGATTTAAATGATATCAGCGAAGTTTTCAAAGTTCCAAACGGATATATCATAGCAAAAATTTCTGAAATTACTAAAGCTGGAGTTAAGAAATTTGAAGAAGTAGAAAAATCGCTTGTTCCATTATCCACAAGAGAAATGAAATTTAATAAAGCAAAAACAATTGCTGAAAAGATTTATAGCCAGGTAAAGAGTGGTGCTATTCAATTGAATAATGCAATTTCTTCATACAGTAGCGCACATTATGATACTACTGGTAATTTTACACCATCCCAAAGCATTACAAACGTTGGAAGAGATTTTACTTTTAACAGTAAAGCATTGGAAATTCCACTCGGTAAAATTTCAGAACCAGTTAAAGGTCAACGTGGATACTATCTATTAAGAATTACTAAGCGAACCTCGTTTGATGAAGCAGCATTTAAAATGCAGAGAAATACTTTGCGGGATAATACAATGCAGGAAAAGAAATCTTATTTCTTTAACCAGTGGTTAACACAATTAAAGAAAGAATCTGATATTGTAGATAACAGAAGGTTATTCTTTAGATAAAATATATAGATTATCATTTAAAGCCGTGACCGAAAATCACGGCTTTTTTATTTTAGTTTTGAACTTTCATTTGGAAAAAACTATTTTATAGTGTAGGATTGATAAATTTTGATATATGAAAATAAATCTTTCAATATTTTTAATAATTGTATTATTGCCATTAGGTACCCTCAAGGCGCAATTTTCCTATGAGCTATTTAATATTAGTCTAAATGGAAATTACACTACAAGCGCTAAAATTTATTTAAATCCCAATTCTTCGGACATTGATTTGAAAAATCGTTCTAATCCAGTTGAGGATATTTTAAGTCCATCAATTGATTTACGATATGCTTTTACTGAGGAAATCTACTTTGGATTAGAAATAGAATATCTTAAAAAAGTTGGGACACAAGTTCTAACAGTTTTAGGAACTGGTGGAACAAAATCAATTTCTATAGAAGATGGATTTAAAGTAATTCCCATAGAATTATCTCTCTATTATCTTCTTCCTTTTTCTTCAGAAAAATTTAAGTTCTTGATAGGTGGAGGTGCTGCATATTATTATGGATCTCATATTAGAAAATTTGGGGATGAGGAAATATCAAATGTTAAAAGAGATTTCGCCTATGGTATACAGGTGAGTGCAACAGCTGATTATTTTGTGCTAAATTTCTTATCTATCCGTACCGAAATGAAATTTAGAGATCCTGAATTTGAAATTACAAGCAAGTACAATAAATCAACTGTGAATTATAAAGGTGAAACTATCAGGATTTATCAAGAAAAATTTGATTCAAAAATAAATATTGATGGAGTAACCTTTATTTTAGGACTGGCTTTTCACTTTTAATTTTATGTTAATATGAGCATCAAGATTGTTTATCTAAATGGATTTATGGCTTCTGGAAAAAGTACAATTGGGCCAATCCTTGCCAATACGCTTGGCTGGGATTTTTATGATCTCGATAAATTAATTGAAGATGAAGTTGGAAAACCAGTCGTTCAAATTTTTGAAGATGACGGAGAAAAATTTTTCCGGGATAAAGAAACGGAAATCCTTACAAAATTATCAGTGCAAGAAAATGTCATTATTTCACTTGGTGGAGGAACTTCAGTTCATAACAACAACCTGGAAATAATTAAAAGAACTGGAAAAGTAATTTATTTGAAAGCTTCACCAGAGGCGTTATACAAAAGATTGAGATTTAAAAGAGATAGACCACTTATTAACAGAGAAGTTGTTGTTGAATCTAAAAATAAGCTTCGATTAAAAATTTCTCAGCTTCTGCAGCAGAGAGAACCTTTTTATGAACAAGCCGATTATATAATCGACACGGAAATTTTTCAAATTGGTTATACCGTAGACAAAATTGCCAAAATAATTTACAAGAGTATTAATGAAAAAAATTGATGTTAAGTTAAAGACAAATCCTTATTCGATTTTTGTTGGTAAAAATATTTTATCTGGAATTCTTAAAAAACATGATTGGAAAAGCGTTTCTAAAATTCTCATAATAACAGATTCGAACATTGCTGCTCTTTATACTGAGAAAATTAAAAAAATCTTTCAGGTTGTTCCCAAAGAGAAAATGATGTTCGTAATTAAAGCCGGGGAAGAATCCAAATCTTCTAAAACTCTTTCAGAAATTTATTCATTCCTAATACAGAATAATTATGGAAGAGATTCATTTATTGTTGCACTTGGTGGTGGAGTGGTAGGTGATATTTCAGGTTATGCTGCGGCAACTTATATGCGCGGTATTTCTTATTGCCAGGTTCCTACTACTTTATTAGCTGCGGTTGATAGTTCGGTTGGAGGTAAAACAGGTGTAAATTTTCTAAAAACAAAAAATATAGTGGGCGCATTCTACCAACCCAAATTTGTTGTAGCTGATTTAGATTTTTTAACTACATTACCGGCGGAAGAGTGGACATGTGGATTAGGTGAAGTTTTAAAATATTGTTTTTTATCTGATTCCAATTCAATTAATTACTTCCAGAAAAATCTTGAAAAAATTTTGAATAATGATTTAATGTTAATTGAAAAAATTATTATCGATTCTGTTAAAATTAAATCCGCAGTAGTTACACAGGATGAAAAAGAATTGGGACTCCGACAAATTCTTAACCTTGGTCATACATTTGCTCATGGATTTGAAAGTCTGCTCAAGTACAAAATTAAGCATGGAGAAGCTGTAATTGCAGGAATTGGTTGTTCAATAATTCTATCTTATAAAATTGGGATTCTAAGCAAAGAAAAGTTTTTGAATTTTGTTAATTTGATTAAAATGTTTGAAGCTAAAATAAATTTAAAGAAATTAAACAAAAACAAATTGTACGATGCGATGTTAAAGGACAAGAAAAATAAATTGGGAAAGATAAAATTTGTTCTTCTTAAAGATATTGGACAGGTATTAATTGGTGTAGAAGCCGATAAACAGCAAGTTATGGATACTTTTAATGATTACACCTATTACTTTGAAAACAAATAAGCAATTTTTAATAATTTTGTTGATATAAAAGTAGCTGGATCATTCAACATTCATTTTTTGATAAGCATTATAAAATTTAGCACAAAAATTCCGTACTCTCTTACTTTCATCAAATTTTGCTGCTTGCTTTACCATAAAAACTCCCCTTGGATTTCCAATTTTTATTAGTGATAAAGCAGCCTGGATACGGGCACTTTCTTCGCTTTCTGAATGTAACATTTTAACTAATGGTAAAACTGCTCTTTCTGTTTTGTATTCGCCCAAATAATAGGCAGAGCTAATCCGTAAACCAAGATTGTCAGAACTTACTCCTTCTAACAAATTATCTTCGATAGCTTCAATATTTGTATTTACTTTAGCTTTTTTTGGATTTTCGGCATAAACCGAAGCACTAAAAATTAAAGTGCTTAATAAGATCAAGAAAATTAAAAAACGTGTCTTCATTTTTGTCCCTTTCAATGTAAAACTTTTTTCTTTTCAATACTTATGACGATTACTTATTCAAATAAGTTGCTACATAATCATGTGGTTTTTATAAATTATGGTTGAAAAATTATGAGTTTAATTTGGTACTCGATTTGAAATGATAGTTGTCTTTAGGAATTATTATCAGCATTTATTAGTGGAGCTTTTATTTCGTTAAACTTATACTAATTTCCATAGGTTTAAGCAAGAAATATTTTATATAATTTATGCTTTAAATTTCTCTTTTCTTAAATCCCATTATAATGTATTTTTCTCAAGTCGATAATAACGGGTAAGCGGCTTATAAAACAAAAGCCTGGATTTGCTTGGTAAAATTATTATAGAACAGTTGCACTTGTAAGGAAGATTATTCATATCAATAAAAATTAAAAATTTTAAAATGAAGTTCACCAATAAAATATTTAGGAGATTTATGACCAGAAAATTAATCTATCTGTTTTTCATTCTAATCAGTATAAATTTATTTTCACAATCGCCGTTACGTAAAAGTGAAATGAGAGGAGTATGGGTTGCATCTTTGGGAATTGATTGGCCTAAAACCCAGGGAACAAGCTCTTCTGCTATTCAGGCTCAAAAGAATGAATTAGTTGCTCTTTTCAATTCTCACAAAAGTTATGGAATGAACGCAATCTTTTTTCACGTTCGCCCAATGTGCGATGCAGTTTATAATAGTAAAATTGAACCATGGTCTGCCTATTTAACGGGCGATCAGGGTGTAGCACCATCAGATCCAAATTACGATCCTTTAAAGCTTGCAATTGAAGAAGCGCATAAACGTGGAATGGAACTTCATGCGTGGTTAAATCCATACAGAGCGGAATCATCCGGCGGTAGTGCTGTTTCAGCAAATCATGTTATTAATAAACATCCGGAATGGATTATTAAATGCAACGGGTCAGAATACCGATTTTTAAATCCAGGTTTACCGGAAGTGCGCAACTACGTTGTAAATGTAATTATGGATATCGTAAGGCGATATGATGTGGATGGAATTCACTTTGATGATTATTTTTATCCTTATACGGATTACGGTTCCTTTAATGATAACGCCACTTTTCAACTTTATCCAAACGGTTTTACTGATAAAGCTAACTGGAGAGAGAACAACGTTAACCTTTTACTTACAATGATAAATGATAGTATTAAAGCTGTTAAACCCTGGATTAAATTTGGCATTAGTCCTTCTGGAAATCCCGGTGTTAATAGTTCTATTTTTTGCGATCCGGTAGTATGGTTAAAAGGTGATTATGTTGATGAAAATGGTGTACAACAAACTGGTCCGCCATATATCGATTATATTCTTCCACAGCTTTATTGGGTAAAATATAATGGCAATCTTAGCTATTGGTCAGGAACTTCTTTTCTAAATGGTAGACATCTTTACATTGGTGAACCAGCTTACCGGTATACAACAACTGATTTTTCTGTAAATGAATTAGGATGGGAAATTACAACAAACCGAAATACTCCAACCGTAAATGGTTGCGTATATTTCAGTTCCAAGAGTGTTACTAGTAATTTAGCTGGCTGCAACGATTCCTTGAAATATAATTATTATATTCATCCTTCATCAATTCCTAAAATGGATTGGCTGCCTGGTGGCAACACTAAACCAAATGCACCATCAAATTTAAGATTTGAAAAAAATGCTTCAAGCAATAAGTACGAACTTCATTGGGACAAATCTTTACCTGCTTCCGACGGTGACACTGCATTTGCATATTTAATTTACCGGTTTAACATTACTCCTGTTGCCGTTGATGACGCTGCAAATATTTTTGGATATACTGGTACCGGAGAAAATTATCTCCCATCCGCAGAAGCAAAATATTCTGTTACAAAAGGAAATTATTACGTGGTAACAGCAATTGACAGGTATGGAAATGAAAGCGATGCAAGTGCGTATGTACTTTTTTATTCGGCTGATTTAATTCCTGGTAAACCAGAATTAATTTCTCCGGCAAACGGGGATGCAAGCCAGCCTGCTACTGCAAACTTAAAATGGGGCGGGGTAACAAATGCAGAAAGGTATCAAATTCAAGTTTCCAAGGACCCTAGTTTTAATACTATTAATTATAATCTTTTTGAATATAAATCTTTATCTATTCTTTTTAATCAAGTAAGACCAGGCAATAAATATTATTGGCGGGTGAAAGCTTTTGGGGTTGTAGGAGAAAGTGAATTTTCTGATGTCTTCAATTTTAGTTCTGGGATTCCTTTACCACCCACACTAATTGAACCGGAACATGCAAATACACAGGTTGTTGTAACACCAACATTTAAGTGGCACAAATCCAGCAATACAACATCTTATCATTTAAAACTTTCAACTTCTGTTCAATTTAGTAATGGTACATTTATAATTGATAAAGTTGTTAATGACACTTTCTATACTATTACAACTCAACTTGCCACACTTAAAAATTATTACTGGCGCGTGAGTTCAAAAAATTCTGTTGGTGAAGGAGATTGGTCTGCACAATTTGGATTTAGAACAAGATCTACTGTTGATGTCCGGGATGAAAACGGAATTCCGATTACTACTAAACTAAATCAAAATTATCCCAATCCTTTTAATCCTTCTACAGTTATTAGTTATCAACTATCTGGTAAAAGTAATGTATCGTTAAAGATTTTTGATGTACTGGGAAATGAAGTAATAACTTTAATAGAGCAGGAACAATCTGGAGGATTTTATAATTATCCATTGTCAATTTCTAATTATCAATTACCAAGCGGAATTTACTTTTACAGACTTCAGACCGATAATTACATTGAGACAAGGAAACTAATAATCCTAAAATAAATTTACGCTAAAAATTAAATTGAGTTCAGAATGAAAAAATTCTTGTTACTGTTAGTTATGATTTCAAGTATTCAAATGCTTTATGCACAATCCAATCCTCCCAAAAGAGAAATGCGTGGAGTATGGGTTGCTTCATTAGGAATCGATTGGCCAAGTTCAGTAGGAACAAGTTTATCAACTATCCAGGCACAAAAGCAAAGCATAAGCGATCTCTTCGAAAATCATAAAAAATTAAATATGAATGCAATTTTTTTTCACATTCGACCCCATTGCGATGCAGTTTATAAAAGCAGCATTGAGCCCTGGTCTCAATATTTAACAGGAACACAAGGAGTAGCTCCAGTGGATCCTGATTATGATCCGCTAACAGTTGCAATTGAAGAAGCCCATAAACGCGGTATGGAATTACATGCCTGGCTAAATCCTTATAGAGCTTTGCTTAGTAGTGGAAATATTAGTTCGGTTTCTGCACAACATGTAATTAAAAAACATCCGGAATGGATTATTAAATGCAGTGGAAGTGAGTATAGGTTTTTGGATCCAGGCAATCCACGTGTAAGAGATTACCTTATTACCGTTATAATGGATATTGTTAGAAGGTATGATTTAGATGGAATTCACTTTGATGATTATTTCTATCCTTATTCTGATTATGGTACTTTTAATGATGATGCTTCGTATAGTAAATATAAATATGGTTTTACAAGTAAAACTTCCTGGAGAAAAAACAATGTAAATCTTCTTTTGAAGATGATTAATGATAGTATAAAAGCTGTAAAACCATATCTTAAATTTGGAATTAGTCCATCCGGTAATCCTTCCGTTAATACAGGAATTTATTGCGATCCATCTGCCTGGTTAAAAGGTACTTATACAGATACTCTTGGTGTAGCTCATACTGATGGACCTTACATTGATTATATTCTTCCTCAATTGTATTGGGTTAGATATAATAATCAGCTCCCAAATTGGAGCACTACTTCTTTTCTTAATAATCGCCATCTTTATATAGGTCACGCTGCTTACAGATATTCAGAATCTAGTTTTCCAAAAGATGAATTAACCTGGGAAATTAATAAGAACAGATCTACTGCAACAATAAATGGTAGCGTTTACTATAATTCCAGCAGCGTAATTGGGAACAATGCAGGATGTGCTGACACACTTAGAAATAATTTTTACAGGTTTCCAGCATTAATTCCTACCATGAATTGGAAAGATACTCTTCCTCCGAACCAACCAAGAAATATTCGTTTCGGAAGATTACCGGGTACCGGCGTAGATGCACTTCAATGGGATAGTCCATATCAGGCAAATGATGGTGATAGTGCTTTTCAATTTATTATTTATAGAATTAATTCTTCGGCAATATATCCTGAGGATATAAACAAAGCAGGTAACATTGTTTATATGACTGATTCAAAAAATTATATTCCAATTATTTCTGATGCCGGGAATTATTATTTTGTAACAGCAACTGATAGAAACTGGAACGAGGGTTCACCAACAATTGCAATAGAAATTCAACAACCCAATTCTCCATTATTAAAATTTCCACAAAACAAAGAGAACAACCAGCGCGATACTGTAATTTTAAAATGGGACTATTCACCTTTTTCCGGAAGCTACCAATTGCAGGTTTCAACTGATTCATTGTTTTCTACTTTTCTTGTAAACAAGTCTGGAATTAAAGACACTTTTTATGTAGTTACTAGTTTATCGGGACAGCAGAAATATTTTTGGAAAGTAAAATCAATAAATGCTGTAGGAACAAGTGAATATTCTTCAACATTTAATTTTATTACTGGATTCCCAACTATTCCATTTCAACAATCGCCTTCAAAATCTTCACTTAATATTAATATTAATCCAACTTTTATTTGGAACAAAGAATACTTTGCACAAAATTATGGATTTCAACTTGCTACAGCTATAACAATTACTCCTCAATCATTGGTAGTTGATACAATGGGTGTGATTGATACAACTATCAGCATTAAAAATTTAACATTAAATAAAAATTATTTTTGGCGAATTAAAGCAGCAAATCAATTTGGAATTAGTGCATGGTCACCAATCTGGGGTTTCAAAACACAATCAACAGTTGGTGTAGTGGAAGAAAATGGATTACCAAAAGAATTTAAGCTGATGCAGAATTATCCAAATCCATTTAATCCAATTACCATCATCAATTATCATACTTCGGCAGTTAGCAAAGTAACACTAAAAATATTTGATATTTTGGGAAATGAATTAGGGACATTAGTGAACGAAGAAAAACCAGCGGGGTATTATAGTTACCAGTTTTCAGCTACTAATTTACAATTATCAAGCGGAGTTTATTTTTACACTTTGAAGGCTGGAGATTTTGTACAAACACGTAAGATGGTAGTTCTTAAATAAAATTTGAGATTGAATTCAGAACTGGATTTTCCAATGTACAATTACATTGGAAAATCCTTTCTTTAAAAATTATTCTCTTTGCGGCTGATTCTAAGAGATAGTTAGTTATGCAGCAATAATTTGTTTTTATTATTCGTTTTCCTTTCTGTTTGATGCTCCAAAAATATGCAATTCAAAATCTTTTAATAATTCTTTTGCCTCTTCTACTCTACTCTCAAGTACGTAAAATCTTGCTGGTTGAATTAATGGGCTGGTGCTTAGAAAGTTTTCTCCATAAACAAAATAATCTATTTTAGCATCATCAAGAATAGATTTAATTACTGCCACATCACCTTGGTTGAGTGATGATAATAAAAAATGCGAATAATCCTTTGGCTTAATTATTTTTGGCGGATCAAATTCAAAATCGAGAAAGGATTCACATTCCGGACAGTGAAATTTCCTTGAATTTCTTTCGTCATCAGATAATTCTAATGAATTTGAACAATTTGGACAAATAATTTCTACTGGTAATAATTCGGCAGCTAATTCATTTTTTAATTTTTCCTGACATTCAGGTTTTTTGCAATAATAAAATTCCTTTCCTTCATCCATGCATAATTCACAATAAAATTTACCACAACTATGGCAAATAGAAACCGATTTATTCTGTGGGTGATTATTACAATTTTCCATTAGTCCTCCAATGAATTCTTAACTCTGTTTACTGAAAATAAGTTTCAGATAACTAAATTTCTATATAGCTGATTTAATAACTTTTGGATTCACACCTGATCTACAACCAATCAGAGTTAATACAAATGAAAGAAAAGTACAAAGTTTCAGATTTCAATCTCCATAAATTTACTATCATTTTGTTATACATTGCAGATTATTTAATTTACTTCCCAATCAAAATTGTTTATTGATTTTTTAACAGATGAGGTATAATTCAAATGAATAAAATTCTTTTGCTTGGCGATTCAATAACGGAAGGATTCAAAACTTCGGACTTACTTTCCGATTTCGATATCATTAATAAAGGCGTATCTGCCGATAGTACAACAGAACTTATTGATAGATTGAATAATCATTTAGTTGATGGGAAATTCGATTTAGTTTTCTTACTGATTGGAACAAATGATATTGCCAGAAATAGAAAAGATGAAGTTATTCTTAAAAACATTTCCAAAATTATAAAGGAAGTAAAAAATTATTGTTCTGCTAACGGAATTTTCACAACTTCAATTTTACCCACTTTAAATATGGACAACAGACCGAATGAAAGAATTTTTCATTTAAACAAAAAACTGGAAACTCTTAGCAAGGAATTAAATGTTAATTATGTGAACCTTCACAAGTTTTTTATTGATTCAGAAGGTTCATTAAAAAAGGATTTTACAGAAGATGGACTTCATGTGAATGATACAACTTATTTAGAATGGGCAAGCATTTTAAGAAATATTCTGATTCAAAAATAATTGTGCTCGTTTTTACTTTGAAAGCTACGAAAAGTGAAGTTCATGATCATACTCTTGATCATGATCAAAACTAAGATCAAGACGAAGAGCAAGATCCCAATCCAAATCAAGACCAGGAGTGAGATTAACGCTAGATTATTCTTGGGAACGAGTTAGCAAAAAAAGTGTAGCCCTCCTGCACCGCCGCTGTATAAATTAGTAAACAACCTCACTTTACTTTCTTATCTGGTGCTCTAAAATTGCCTTAAATTACTGGCATTGTGTTTGATTAAATCTTAACTGAAATGAATCTTGAAAAAAGTTATAGTGAGGTCTAAAATGAAAACATTAGTTAAATATTTATTAGTCTTAACCATCTCCATCTTATATTTTGGATGCACAAAAGAAGATATTCTTCATTATGATAGTACACCTCCAAATCCTCCATCAAATATTTATACTGTTACCGGTGATAACCGGGTTGATATTTTTTGGGATAATAGCACAGATAGGGATTTAGCTGGCTACAATGTTTATTACAGCGATGACAATTACAAATTTACATTGCTTGGCTCAACTGAAAATGATTATTATGTTGATTATGATGCTCCAAATGGTCAAAAAGTTTATTATGCAATTACATCATATGATTTTAACGGTAACGAAAGCGATTTGAGTAAAGATTTAGTTTACGATACACCACGTCCTGAAGGATTTAACCAGACAATTTTTGATTATCTGCAATTCCCGAATAACAGCGGATACGATTTTTCTACTTTTTCTGTTCTGCCTTATGATGATCAAAATTCTGATTTCTTTTTCGAAAATTATAATGGCACTTTTTACCTTGATGTATATAAGGATTCAGATATACAGGATATGGGAAAAACGAATGACATTTATGATATAACTATTGCGCCTGCTTCAGGCTGGTCTTCTACCAAGGATGCAATTGCTGAAGTGGGACATACGTATGTTATTTGGACGTGGGACAATCATTTTGCCAAAGTTAGAATTAAAAACATAACCAGTGAAAGAATTGTATTTGATTGGGCATATCAAACTATGGAAGGCAATATTGAACTTAAACGAGCAGTTCCGCCAGAACACAGAAATCCTTTGGATAAGGAAGAGTTCAAAAATAGAATTGAAAAGAGAAGTCACTAAAATTATTTCAGAAATCAATCATAAATAAAAAACATACTAAAGTGAGAGTTGAAACCTAAAAATGATATAATAATGTACTGAGAAAGCATACTTTTATAGTATGCTTTTTCTATATTTGTATGAAAGTTTAAACACTTTGTTAACTTTTGGAAAACCTAAAGAATGTTAAGAATACTAACAATCCTTGTCGTATTAGCTTGTTTTGTTGTAACACATCCACAAGGAAAGCACCATAAATTTGATCCGGAGAAGTACGAAGGAGAATCCCCTAAAAGTATTTTAGTTAAAGTGGAAGAGGGTTTTAATGGAGGTGATGTAGAAAAATTTGCTAAGTATTTCAGTTCCCAAACCTACGCAAGTTTATCAAATGGGGTATCGGGTTATTATAGCCCTAATCAATTCTTTTATATTCTTCAGAATTATTTCAGTATTTACAAACCAATAGGATTTCGCTTTATAGTTATGAATGATAAAGGAGAGAATCCTTACGCCTCTGGTCTCTATAAGTTTGAAGCAAAGGGAATACGCGGCAATGCACAGGTTTTTATATCATTAAAAATTATTAGCAACATTTGGAAGATATCCCAGATTACAATTAACTGATGTTTGGTAAAATTAAAAATATTTTTAAAGGCAGAAATAAATTTTTTGTTCTATTTTTTTTTACGATTCTTTTCGTTATTGGTATTGGAATCATTTCCCCTGTTTTGCTGGATAATAAAAGAAAAAACTGGGAGAATGATCTAAAAGAAAGCATATCAAATATTGAATCGTCCGCAACAAACCTGCTTAATGAAAAGCAAAAAAACCTGGTTAGAAAATCCCGCACGTTAAAAAATGAAATAAGAATATTTTTAGATAACAAAAAAAATTATAGTTCAATAATTGAAAAGATCAATTCGGAAAAGTATTCCGAATATTCCGTTGAAGTTATAAACAAGAATGAAAAATTAATTGCCTGGACAAGTAATGTCGCAATACCGGTAGAAGATTTTTTTCCTTTAAGTTTTGCCCCAACAGAAGTTTTTTTTTACAGATCTAACTTAACAACATTTTTATCATCGATTGATACAATTCGAATTAACTACGAGTTGTTCTACTTTGCAATTAGTCAGCAGGTCGAAAAGCATTTTGAAATTCAAAACAAATTTTATGAAAAAATAAATTTATCAGAATTCCTGGCAAAAAAATTTCAAACTGAAGCCGAAGTTAATTATTCACAGTTTGCAAAAGTTTCCAAAGACGGCAGGAAAATTTCTTTCGAAATAAGAAATAACAAAAACTATAAAATTGGAGTTGTTACTTTTAACAAACCATCATTGGATTCAAGAATCAATTCATTTAATGAGGATATTACTGATATTCAATCCATTGCTGCTATTGCAGGTTTCATTTTTTTAATGCTTGGATTCCTAAAAGATTATAAAAAAATAAAAAGCGGAGTACTAAGAATTTTATTGTTATCAGGAGTCTTAGTTCTTTTCCGATACTTACTATACGAGTTAAGTATTCCATCTAAATTTCTTGATAGCCCATTAACCAACTCATCATACTTTGCGTCCGCGTTTGGAAGCGGAATTGTAAAATCACCTCTGGAGCTTTTCATTACAATCATTTTCTTACTGATTGTGTGTTTTAGCATGTTCAATTTTTTCTGGAGTTATTTTAATTCTAACAGGATTAGAAAAAAAGGAAATATTCTAACCTTCCCTGTAATTCTTTTTACATCCACGGTTCTTTTTCTCGTTTCACTTAGAGGACTTGGTGCTTCATTAAAAAGTGTAATTTTCGATTCATCGCTTAGATATTTTAGAGAAACCGGATTGCTTCCAAATCTTCCGGCTGGTTTGATGCAATTAAATGTTCTTTTAATCGGGCTTTCTTCTTTTCTAATTTCTGTTTCAATAATTCTTTTAATTTTTGTTTTCTTTCCATTTGATAAAAATGATTACAGAAAAATTAAATATGCAATCGCTGCTATTTTTGTTTTTTTCCAAGGTGCCGGATATTTTTACGATTACATTCAAAGTGAGCCGCAGGGGACGGACTTAATCAGAGTTTTATTCATCTCCTTCGCATTTATTCTTTCATACAAAATATTTTTTGAAGAAAGAAAAAATCCATTTAACTATGCGTATGCAGCTCTGGCAGCTTCAATTATTACGGTTAGCCTTCTTAATTTTTATAATGCCAAACTGGAACAGGAATCCCTAAAGACAACAGCTTATGAATTAACGAGAACTAATGATAGCTGGCTTGAGTTTTTGGTTACACAAACATTAATTAATTCATCCTTAAAAGATGAAACTTACAGGGCGCTTAAAGATCAACTTACTAATTATGAAGCCGCAGCTTTTATAATATGGAGCCATAGTTTATTACAGCGGGAAAAATTAAATTCATCTGTGGCACTGCTTAATAAAAGAAAAGAATTATTGGGCAGCTTTGGAATCGAGCTGGATGAGAAATATCGAATCAATCCAGGCGTACTTAAATATGATGACGATGGATTGCAAGTATTTGATAATTATAGACCATATCAATTAGCTGGTAAAATTATTTCTGGCATTTTGCCAATAAAGGAAGATGATATTTTGCTCGGTTATGTTGTTGTTTCAATTTTATTTGATGAAACAAATTATGGAAGGGTTGATTATCCCAAAGTACTTTCACCGGATTTTAATTCTTTAAATTCCACAGTAGATTTTGAAAAATTAAAAATATTCGATTTCAAAAATGGTAAGTTGGAAAATGTTTATGGAGAACTAACGCCACCTGATGAAATTACTTGGGCAATAGTTAACGCCGATTTTACTAATTCCGAAGCATGGCTTAAACTTAAAATTAGCAGCGATGAATATATTGCTTACTTATTAAAATTTACCCGCGATAAAAATGAACGAATTATTGTTGTTTTGCTTAAAGAAAAAAACCTTTCCTGGAGTTTATATAATTTCCTAAAAGTATTTTTCATACACATCATATTTATTGTTGGTTTTCTTGCTATTATTTTTGCGCAACAACTTTACCGGGCAAAAAATATAAAGTTTACTTTCAGATTACAATTGTTGGGTGCATTTCTCTTAATTTCTCTTTTACCATTACTCTTGCTTGCATTTTATAACAGAAGCCTTTCTGAACAAAAGAATAGTGAAGCAACAATAATGAATTTAAAGGAAAAGGCATTAAATGTTGAAAGATATCTTACGGAAAATGCTGCAAATTCATCTATAAAGAATTTGAATTTAGTTTTTAATAAAGCTTCCCAAGAACTAAATATTGATTATTCTTTATATTCAGAAGAAAGAGTTAAGTATAGTTCCAGACCTGAGTACTATGGTTCTGGCTTAATACCGGAATATATTAATCCAACGATTTATGCTAAATTCAACTACCAGGGATACAAAGAATATTTAGAAAATGAAGAAATAGAGAAATACAGTTACAATTCGTTTTATAAAAAATTAAAAGTAAATAATTCCAATTATGTACTTAAAGTTGATGATGTCTTCAATAAAGTATCACTGCCAATTACCGGAGAAGAGTTTGATGTGTTCCTTTTTGGAAGTTACTCGGTTGCAATAATTCTAATTATACTATTCAGCACTTTTCTGGCAAACAGAATTTCTTCACCAATAAGAAAATTAACTAAAGCAACTGCCTCTGTTGCTGAAGGCGATTTAAGTCTTGAGGTTGATAGTTTTCATATTGGTGAGGTTGGTGACCTTGTAACTGGATTCAATTTGATGATACAGCAATTGAAGAAAAGCCAAACTGAACTGGCTGAAATGGAAAGAGAAAATGCGTGGAAAGAAATGGCACGGCAGGTAGCACACGAAATTAAAAATCCACTTACGCCGATGAAACTGGCTATGCAGCAATTGGTTATTGCTTATAAAGATCGTTCAAACAAATTCGATTCTATTTTCGATAAGGTTTCTAAAACAATTATTGGTCAGATCGAAACTCTAAGCAGTATTGCATCAGAGTTTAGCAGTTTTGCAAGGATGCCCAAATTAAGATTAGAAAAATTTAATGCACTACAAAGTATTGAAGAAGCGGTAAATCTTTTTCTTGACGAAAAAATTGAAATTGTAATTATTAAAAGCGAAGTAGAATTTCAGGTTGAAGCAGATAAAGATCAGCTTAAGAGAACTATTATTAATTTAGTAAGAAATTCCATCCAGGCAAAAGCAAGTAAAATTGAAATTGAACTTACTAAGGATGAAAATTATATTTCAATAAAATTAAAAGATAATGGTAAAGGAATTCAACCGGAGGTTTTATCCAGAGTATTCGATCCTAATTTTACAACCAAGGAAAAGGGAATGGGAATTGGACTAAAATTAGCCAAGAAATTCCTGGAAGGAGTAAATGGAAAGATAAGTATTGTAGAATCATCTCCGGCAGGTACGGTTATCTTAATTCAAATTCCGCATGCGATTTGATGAAATATCGCAAATAGGATTGCTAAATAAGAAAACTATGAGCAAGTTAATTTCATAATCCCAATTAAAAATTAATTTATTATACAGATGAGTGAATTAACTCCGTATCAGAAAGCGGCACTAAATTATAAGGAACATATTTCCTTAACTGCCAACGCAGGTTCTGGAAAAACATTTGTTCTTTCCAAGCGTTATGTTGAAATTGCTCTGAATGAAGATGTTTCTCTGCGTAATCTGGTGGCAATCACTTTTACAGAAAAAGCCGCTGCTGAACTTTATAAAAAAATATCTGATGAAATAGAATTACGACTTGCAACCACAACAAATCCTCTTGAGAAAAGAAAGCTTGAAAAGCTTCGCAGACAATTAGTATCAGCAAATATTTCTACTATTCATTCTTTCTGTATAGATATTCTTAAAGAGTTTCCTGCCGAAGCACAAATTGATGCAAACTTTACACCGATAGATAAGACGCTCTCCGATGAATTGATTCAGCTTAGTGTAGAAGAAATAATAAAAACCAGTTTGAAAGAATCTGAAAAAAATAAGAATCTTAAATACCTCATTCGTGTTTTTGCTTCAAAAAATATTTTCGCAAAAGAACTAACATCTTTAATTGAAAAACGAAAGAATGTTTTATCCATTGCAGAAAAAATCTATTCCAAATCTGAACAGGAAATAGCTGAAAATTTTCATCAGACTTTTGAAAAGTTTGTTTATCCAATTGTTAATCAGAATTTAGAAAAAATTATTTCTTTCATTGAAGCAATAAATAATGAGGTTCTCTCCCAAAACCCCAAAAATGAATATGTTTTAGCAATTAGAGATTTGATCAGCAGGATTAGCCAAACTGTTGAATTAACTACCCAATTAATCTTGTTAGGAAAAGTTAGACCATCCCTTTTTACTGAAAAAGGATTAGTTCGCCTACAAGGTTATTTAAAAAAGAATAGAGATGAATTCACCGATAAAATCTTTGAAGTCCAAAATTACTTTTCAGAAATCAAAGATTTTTTAATTTCAGAAGATCATAAAGAAATTGAATTGGAGTTGGCTAAGTTTGGTAAACTTCTTCTGGAATATTTTAATGAAACACTTGCCAGTTACAATCAGAAGAAAAGACAAAATGGCTACCTGGACTTTGAAGATATCTTGCTTTTAACAAAGGAGATATTAGTAAAAGAAGAAGTACGGCACGTACTAAGTGAGAAGTATAAATTTGTAATGGTTGATGAATATCAGGATACCAATGAAATTCAGTACGAAATCTTTATGCCGATATTGGATCATTTAAGAAGTGGAAACCTGTTTGTTGTTGGCGACGAAAAACAAAGTATATATATGTTCCGCGATGCTGAAATGGAAATATTTAACAGGACAAAAAAAGAAATTGAACAAGCTGGTTCTGAAAATAATCTTTTAATTCTTCCACACAGTTTCCGAATGGCTCCGGATATTTGCCTTTTTACAAATTACGTGTTCACCCGGTTATTTGCCGATCCAAATCTTTTATTTAATGAAGTTAGATACGACGAATTGGTATGTGCCAGAGTTGATGATGCTAAAGGTAAGATTGAGTTTTTACTTGCCGATGTTCAGAATGCTAAGCTTACAGAAGCTGAGTTAGTTGCAAGGAAAATTATTCATTTGGTTAAAGATGATAAACCCGAAAACAAAATTGGATTTAACGATATAACCATCCTTTGCCGTAGAAGAAAATCTTTTGTAGAATTGGAAAAGGCTTTAACTAAATATAAAATCCCATACAACATAGTTGGTGGAAGAGGATTCTATCAGCAGCAAATTATTTATGATATTTACAATTATCTATCTTTTCTTTTAAATAAGGAAGATGATGCCGCACTTATCGGAATTCTTCGTTCTCCTTTTTTTTCTATTTCCGATTCAGAGATTTTTGATATTTCGCGGGAAAAAGGAAACACTTACTGGGAAAAATTAAAATCATATTCTCTACAAGTTGATTCGATGTTGCAGATTCAAAATATTTTACAAAGCAATATTGAATTAGCACATACGATTAATATCCCAAAACTCTTACGGAAGCTGCTTCTTGAAAGCGGTTATTCCGCTGTTATTTCATCTAAAACAGATCGTATTCAAGAACTCGCAAATCTTGAAAAACTTATAAATGTTGCACAAAATTTTTCAAATCAGGAGTTTAGAACTTTATATGACTTGGTTAATTTTTTATCTGAGTCGATTGAAACAGTTGTTGATGAAGGTGATGCAGTTCCAACTGCGACGGATAATTCTATAAAGATAATGACGCTGCACCAGGCGAAGGGGCTTGAGTTTAATAACGTGTTTTTATTTAACGCACACGAAAAAGGACGCTCCTCTTCTGTAAAAGCGAAAACTATTCAAATCAATAAAAATCTTGGAATTCTAACCAGTGTTCCTTCAAAAGGAAATTATTTTGAATCGTACAAATCTGCTCCAATAGTTTTTCTGCATAATTATATTCAACGGAAAAAGGATCTTGCTGAAATTAAAAGACTTCTTTACGTTGGCATTACAAGAGCTAAGAATAATTTATTTATCAGTGCTACTCATAAAGAATTCAATTTTCCTGATGATTCTTTTATGAGTTTATTAGCTAATGCTTTGGATTTAATTCCAGATCAAAAGCAGTACAACCTTGCTGGTAATTTGTCATTCCTGAGTTTTACAGAAAAAGGATTTTCTGAATCCCAAAAAAATATTTCCATAACAATACCGCTTACTTCTGAAGTTGAAGAACCGGAATTATTAATTGAAGCTTTTCAGATTCACAATGATGATAATAAAAAAATATTTAAAGCTCGGGAAATAATTGATTCGGAAAAAGAAGAGATTGTTTCTGCCACCAAAGTAGCTGTATATAGACAGTGTCCGCTGAAATATCAGCTAACATATGAATTTGGTTATTCTGGTCTATTCAAGAATTATAAACGATCAACCAAAGAATTTGATTTTAAGTACAATGAAGAAGAATATAATTTGTTCTCTGATGTGAAGGGAAGAATTATCCACAAGATTTTGGAAAAACAAAAAAATATGGAAGAAGTGGAAGAGATTCTGGAAGACTTGATTAGAAATGAATTAGGCACAACTGCTAAAAATGATGAATTGATTTTAAGCATAAAGAGTTCCATTCTGTTAACAATCAATAAATTTTATAATTCGGAATCGTTTAATGAATTGCAATCGTATGAGCATTTCCAGAATGAAGTAGAAATTTATACAAAAGAAGATGATTATTTCCTTTACGGGATTATTGATAAATTGATTATCAATGATGAGCAAGCAATTATTGTAGATTATAAAACTGATGAAATTGAAGAGAATGAAATTGAAGAACGATTTAACCAATATACAATTCAGTTAAAATTTTATTCCTACCTTGTTAGCAAACTCCATCCTGAAATTAATAAATATCAGTTAAGAGTAATCTTTCTTAAACATCCGGATAGAAAAATTATTCAATCAATATCCAGCAAAGAAGTAATCTTATTCGCTAAAGAAATTTCCGAGGTTATTCTAAACGTTCGGGATAAGAAATTTTTCAAGAACCTGGATCATTGTAAGAAATGCAGTTATTCACTCGCAAACGGAAAATGTGTTAAGAGTTGATGATGGAAGAGATTCAAACTAATGTTGAAAAAATAAATCCGGTAGATTTTAACCGAATAGATGAGAACTTTTTAACTAAAGCAACTCTTGCACAAAGAGTTTTGGCTTTTTTTATCGATAATTTCATTCTTCTTACAATTACAGTTATCATTTTAGTGTATGTTCTTAAAATTGATTTTACAGAAATGCTGATTGATAGAAATAGCTTTGCAAATTTAGTATTTGGCGTTTTTCTTTTTCATCAAACATATTTTTTCCTATTTGAATTTCTTTTGGACGGGAGAACTATTGGAAAGTGGATAATTAAAATAAAAGTAACCAGAAGTTCCGGTAAGAAATTGAATTTTCTTTCTTCTTTAATTAGAAATTTTACCAGAGCGATTTATTTTTTTCCACCATTATTCTGTTTACCGGATTGTATTTGTTACTTGTTAACATCAAATGAGAAAAGAATTGGAGATTTAATTGCTGGAACAATTGTAATTAAATCAAATTAATATTTTCCTAATCACATATTCAGTAAAAATTATTTGTCAACTTGATAAATAGAAATATTTCACTTAAACTTAGACAGAAAAGTTTAGCAATTTTTGTACTGCAATTCTATTTAGGAGCAATATGAATCGAAAAGTAAATCAAATTAGAGAAATAGGTATAATTGAAAAGGAATTAAGCGTTAGCAAAGTTGGTATTCTTGCTTACAAAAATGAAAAAGAAAATGTTAACCAGGTTGTTACTTCGTTTGTGTATTTCGACAAAAACATTTTTGCATTTTATGAAGATAATGATGAAAATTTTGACAGATCGATTTTTGAAAACAATGCCAGTTTTTCAATTTATAAAGAAGAAAAAATTAGTAAAGAAAATATTCTTGATTTTGAACCTACATATAAATTTTTACAAGTCAAGTGCACCGGTGTTATAAAAAAGGTTGAAGAACAAAAAATAATTGATGATGTTGTTAAAGCTTTTACTAAAAAATATTCTGCCAAAAGCGATAAGAATAATACAGCCTTATCAAAATTGTTCTGCCTTGATACTGAAGAAATTCAAGCCGCAGAAATTATCGGAGGGTAATTTTGTATAAATATTTTTCCCTTTTCATTTCTTTACTATTTGTAGCCGGATGCTCTTCAACTAAAGTCCATTATGAACTGCCGCCTGATTGGAAAGATGAAGTAACACGAAATGAAACAATAAAAAAATATTCTGAGTTTGTTGCAGGTAAAAAAATATTTATAGATCCTGGACATGGTGGAGAAGACAGGTATAACAAAGGTAAATTAGAACTGGTTACAGAAGCCGATATAAATCTTAAAGTAGGATTATATTTAAGGGATTATCTTCAAAAAGCCGGGGCGGTGGTGTTTATGAGTCGTGAAAAGGATGAAACTGTACTTCTTCAAACCCGATCTGATATGGCAAACAGTTCCGGGGCGGAATTATTTGTCAGCATTCATCATAATGCACCTGGGGCTAAGGAAGATGATTGGACCGATTACACTTCCACTTATTACCATGCATTTGAAACCGATTTTGAGTACGAACCTTGTAACCGGGATATTGCGCGTTTTGTTCAAAGAGATCTATCTTATGTTATGGATAATCCTGGTGGGCTCGGTTCTTTTGATGGGACTTATTCCGATTACATGATCTATCCCAAAATGGGATTTTCTGTTTTGCGTCTTACTAAAATTCCGTGTGTTTTAGTTGAAGGCGGTTTCTTTACTAACAACTACGAAGAGCAAAGACTTTCACTTGATGAATTCAATCAAATACAAGCGTGGGGAATATTTAGAGGTTTAGCCAAATATTTTAAAGTTGGAATTCCGCAAATCATTCCTCTTTATGATGAAGCCAATGAAATTTCAAGTCGGGATACAATTCTAACTTTTGCACTGGAAGATAAAAGCGGAATTAATCCCAAAGCAATTTCAGTTTACCTGGATTCGCTCCAAACAAAATTTGATTTTAATACCCTAACGAAGATGCTATGTGTTCCAATATCTGGTTTACAAACAGGCGATCACACACTGAGGATTATCTGTGCCAATCATAATGAAAACCATTCATTACCTTTCACAAAGAAAATTAGAATTAAACCGGAATTAAATTAATTCACCTTTACCTGAAGTTAAACAATAACCCGAAGTGCATTATTTGAGGAAAAAATTTGAAATATAAAATGCGGGGCTAATACTTTGCACTACAACAAATCACTTTTTTATTATTAAAAACAATTTTTGATTTTAATTTCCTCTTGACAGTATTATTTCTTTTTACCAAATTGTTTACGGATTAAAAGATTATTTTAAAATTATTCTTTCATCACATAGTCGAAAATTATTTTATATAGATTTTCCTAATCAAGGGGAATTTATGATTTAAATGCGGGAGGAATTTTATGACTGTTACACACCAAACTAAAATTGATTATTTAATCTTTCTGAAATAAAAAATAATTTTTATATCTTTTATCATTTTGGGGAACCAATGATATTAAATAAGAAAAATATTTTAAAAGAAAAATTTATTCGCTGCTTTGCTAAAATTAAAATAGGTAGAGAAGGAATTGCTATATCCACTTGTGTATTTAAAGCGACTTAAGCAAAACCAATAATTCCTAAAGGCAGAGGGAAATTTTAAAATGAAGATTAGAAGAATAACAATAGCGTATTAAGAAACGAGAATAACAGATATAAAAATAGTGTTATTGAATTGAGAATTAACAATGCCGTAAATAAGATTTACATCGTCCGAAAGGACATTCACATTAAAGGAATAAAGATTTACTATGGCAAAAAATGAAATTGCATTGGCTAAAAATGGATTTACATTGAACGAAAGAGTAGTAACGTTGACGGGCAGCACAATTACAGTAACCGAAAATGAAATTACACTTCCTGAAAGTGTAGTTACACTGCCCGAAAACACAATTAAAATGGTTGAAAAAGAAATTACAGTATATGAAAATTGAGTTACAAGGGAAGAAAATGCGAAAACAGAATGAAAATAAGGTTTTGTGAAAATACAACAAACCCCACCCTTCCTCCCCTTTAATTAAAGGGGAGGCAAGGAGGGGTTCAATAAATAAAATAAATAAACGTGAAAAGGAGTACTAAGATGAACAGGCGACAATTGAACAAAAAAAGAATGTACCGTGCGGTTAGCGGTGTATTAACTGAATATTCTAATCTTATAAACAGTAAACCAAAGCTAAAAGAATATTCTGAAAAGTTTAGTGGAAAGCTTAAAAGTCTTGATAATGCAGAGATAGTTGTAAGCAAATCTGCTGCAGGAGTAACAAAGACAAAGAATGAATTGAAACTAGAACTTGTAAAGAAGTACATACCGCTTAGGTCTGTACTTCTATCTTATGCAAATGAAAACAAAAGGAATGACATACTTGAACTTGTAAAGTTACCGGAATCAGAATTAAAGAGATTGAACGATACTGAATTGATTAATAAAACCAAGGCGGTTCTTATTATAACAAATGAAATCCTTGCCGGATTAGCGGAGTATGAAATAAATGCAGAGGTAATAACAGAAATACAAACGGCAACCGATAGCTTTAATTTATCCATAGATAAGAAAGGTGGAGGGGAGGCTGATGAATCGAGCGCAAGGGATGAAGTTAATGTTATATATGACGAGATAGACGATATACTCGCGAACCACCTGGATAACCTTGTAGAGATGCAAAGGGAAAAAGAACCGAATTTTTATAATGCGTATTACTCAGCAAGAGTAATAAAGGATTTAGGCGGAAGCCACGGTGTTGATGAGGAAAAAACTACACAGGAAACGCCTACTGATAATAAATAATTTGTATGACGAAGCGAAGACCCTTTTATGTGAAATATACGGAGTGATTAAATTTGATTTAATAATTCTAATGTTAGAAGTTAACCTATGACACGACAGGAAAAAGTGATTGCACCGCTTCAATCAATAATATCGCCTTATTGAAATGGTTATTTAATTTTAATAGGTACTGTATGATTTCAAATCTTGGAACAAAATTAATTTACATATTTATTTTTTTAAATTGTTCAGGCAATAATTTATTAACACAAGGTAAGTGGCAAACACAAAACCCACTTCCAACAGAATCTTATCTTTTAACTGTAGAATCAGTTACTGATAATAAAATATTTGCTGGCGGATTAGGAGGCACGCTTCTGAATACAAATGATGCAGGTAAAACATGGACTGTTAAAAAATTTAAAGATCTTGTAGACATTCGTGGTATTAGTTTTAAAGATTCATTAAATGGATGGCTGAACGATAGTGAACATATTTATCACACAATTGACGGCGGTGAAAGCTGGAATGAAGTTTATGTTGAAGTGGATCTATCAACTTATTACTTTATGAAGATAATTAGTTTTGACAATACCATTTACCTGTTCCTCAAACCGCAAACTGCGGTTTTATGGGAGTTGATTGATGCAAAAAGCTTGGTTCTTAAAAGTACCGATGGCGGAAAAACATGGGTACAAATAAAACAGGAAATAAAAGGTAAAATGCTTTGTGCTTTTTTCCTGAATGAAAGTTACGGATTTCTATATTCCGAGGAGACAGTGAGTATTAATGAAAGTTTTACATCTTTTTATAAAACAACTGATGGGGGAGTAACATGGGCAAAAAGCAGATTCCCAAAGACAAATTGGACATTGAATATGTGCTTTGTCAATCAGAATACAGGTTTTATAGGTAAGTTTAAAACAACTGATGGGGGTAAAACATGGGAAAATATGTTTGACAAATACATCCCACAAAGTGAAAATATTAATGATATCTATTTTGCAGATTCACTCAACGGATGGGCGGTCAATTGGGCTAAAATATTTCAAACCACAGATGGCGGGATTTCTTGGAAAGAGCTTGTTCAACATGGAAGTAATCAATTAACTGATATAAACTTTACAACAGATGGAACCGGATGGATAGTTGGTTGGGCTGGTAACATTTTCCGTAAACAACCTGATACAAATCTTTGGGAACCAATGAGCAAAGGAAACCGGAATAGTCTAAATGATGTTTTTTTTATCGATGAAAAAGAAGGTTGGTGTGTGGGTACTTACGGATGTATCCTACATACTTCAAACGGTGGTAATATATGGGAAGAACAAAGAAGCCCTATAGACAGTGTATTATTTAAAGTAAAATTTCTTAATCATTTTGAAGGATGGATTGCAGGTTATTATACAGTTGTCCACACAACTGATGGAGGCAAGAATTGGGAAGTTAGAAATGATCTTTATGGATGGTTTGTTGATGTTGATTTTTTTGATGATAAAAATGGATTGCTAATAGAACGTACCGGTGCTGTTTTACGAACAACAGATGGTGGAATAAACTGGCAGCTTGTTAACGACAATCCTTTATCAGAGCGATTAACTTCCATTGCAATTGTAAATGAAAATGAAGCTTGGATTGGCGGATGGCTGGGATTAGGTCACACAACAGATAAAGGTGCTACAATACAATGGTATAAAATTCCTAATCTATCACTTGTAAGAGACATTCAATTTGTTGATAATAATTATGGCTTTCTAATTAATGACTTTGCACAATTTATGAAGACAACCGATGGAGGTTGGAGCTGGGATGAAATTCCAAGAGGAACTGGGCTAGAATTAGGACCAATACAAACTTTCTATATGCTGGATCAGAATAACGGATGGATTTATTGGGACTACAAAGGCGGATTAATTAGAAATGTGAAAGTAAACTATACAATCTCTGCTTTAGAATATGGGCAGTATAGCGTACCTGCAATTACAAAAATATATTTTATTAATTCAAATCTTGGCTGGGCAGTTGGGGCTGGCGGAACAATCTTAAAATATACTGGAGAAGGTTCACCGCAAACAGTAGCGCAAAGACAACAAATAAATATTTACCCTAATCCATTTAGTGAATCAGGTACGAATATTTCTTTTTATCTTCAGCAGCCACAAGAAGTGAGTATTCAAGTTTATAATTCAATAGGACAGAAAGTACAGACGTTATATAATGGATCATTAAATGGTGGAGATATAAAATTCTTTTGGAAATCAAATTTTATTTCTTCGGGCATCTATTTCATATCCATTCGATGCAACGAATTTAATCAAGTGCAAAAATGTATCTTCCTTAATTATTAAATTTTATAAAGGAGGTGATACTAAAAATACTGTTCGATTCTCTAATAAGTTATAAATTAAATCGGTCATTTTAATTAGGAGGTAAAAATGTTAAAAAAATCTTTTCTTGTTTTATGTTTGTTCATTTTGAGTTATTCACTTTTTGGACAAAATATGGACAAGTATAAAAATATTAATTGGCGTATTTATCATCAATTAAATTTTTCAGATTTCGTTGACATCAATTCTGAAGAATGGAAGAATATGTCTAAAAAAGAAAAAAAAGAACTTATGCAAATTCCTGAAAATGAATTAAAAACAATGTCAACAAAAGATTTGATAGAGACATATATAAATTGTGCGTATACCAGATCCTTTTTCTTATACTCAGATGTAGATAAATATTATGAAAAACTCAAAAGAAGTTTTAATGGTGTTAATGAATTATTAAACAGACAAGATGCTGTAGATGAAATATTAAGGTATTATTTAAAAATGGATCCAAAGGATAATACAATTAGTACTGGAGGTATTCAAATACCTTTTCAGATTCAGTTTCTAGAATATTTGATTGGTAATCCGGATTTTGTAAAAAAAATCAGTTCTAGTCAATTGCCCCTTATTGCAACAGAGCTAATTAAAAAATATCAAATGAAAATAAAAACTTCTCCTCTTATTATAGAAACTATTGAATCGAATATATATGCAATTTCAAGATTACTGTGTCGAAATGAAACGGGCAAACACAATAAACTGACTTCGCTTGAGAGTATTCATTCTTTACAAAAAACCGGTAGGTTACCAAATGATAGAATTGCTTCGCAGATAATTAATCTTGCCAATGATTTCATTGGTAAATAAAGGAGGTCAAAAATGGCAAATGCAAAAAAAATACTTATGATAATTCTTTTTTCTTTTACTTCATTATCGCCTATATATTCACAAACAATTTACACCCCTGAAGGATGCTCTGTTGATGCTTTGACATTAAGTGGAACCCCTTATTACACTAATGAATGGGCACAATTTTGGATTAATCATTATAGTTTGGACGCCACAATTATCGGTGATCCAACCAAAGATTATAATTGTCACGGCTACGCATGGGTAGTAACAGAGGGAATTGGAAATCTTTGGATACAGGATGAAGAAGAATTAAATTTTTTTAATGATGGGTCCTATTCTAATGATGGACAATCATCTTATATTTCTGCTTCTGAGTCAAATGCTACACATGGCTGCTACGAACCGTATAATGATCATTCAATTAGGGTTATTCAAAATGGATATCCGGTTAATAGTAGTGGTTCTCAAACCCAAGTATCAAAATGGAATGATGGACCTCTAGTTCGTCATGGATTACGTGGTGATTATTATGCGGCTTCGTATGAAGAAGACTACGGGTATCCTGTTCCAATAGATTTTAGAATACTCAAAACAACCCACAGCGGTACGTTTTCAAGTAATCCCAAAACTTGGATTGGTGCAGGTGGGCAAACACATACATTAACGGGAAATGTTTTTGTCCCTTCGGGTGGTTCATTGGACATTACTTCAGATGCGACAATTAATTTAAATGGTTATTATATTAAATCGAATGGAGGTACAATAGATTGTGTACTGGTTCAGCGGAAACAGGAATTTCGGTATCGTGAGATAAGGTAGAAAATCAGTTAGCATTTCTAACCTCAGCTCTGTTTAGTTTAGCCTTCGAAAGTTTATCCTCACGTAATTCAAGTTTATGATCAATACGATTC